>NZ_JBFADP010000027.1:0-103946 GCF_040641415.1 Streptomyces sp. NPDC020875
CCGCCCCCGCGTACCCGGACCACGGACACGATCCGTGCACCCGGACGCGGAGCGAACGCGGGCAACCAGGACACCCAAAACCGTTCGGGATGTCCGCAGTGCACAGGAATGGGTCCAAGACTCACTCCTGCTCACTGACTAGGAACGGTAGAGTGACCGCGCCGCGCCGGACCAGGCGCGTGGCACGCGGCCCGTGGCGCACGGCGACCGCGGGCCGAGGCGACGAACCGGGGAGGTGGGTCCCATCACCGCTGTGACGGAGCGGGTGCTCCCCTCGAACGGCCCGGTCACCGGGACGGCTCACCGCTGACGTGACCGCCGTGGAGCGCCCTTCGGACCCCCGGAAGGCCCCCATGTCGTACTTCTCCACCGTCTCTTCCGTCTCTTCCGCCTCTCCCGCCCCGGACGGCTCCCCGGCCGCCCCGGACATCCCGTCCCATGCCGACGGCGGCGCCGCCCTCGACCCGGGCCCGGTCACGGCCCGGCTGCGCGCCGCGGGCTGTGTCTTCGCCGAGGACGAGGCCCGGCTGCTGATCGCCGCCGCCGAAGGACCCGCCGACCTCGCCGGACTGGTCGAACGGCGGGCCGCAGGACGGCCGCTGGAACACATCGTCGGCTGGGCCGGGTTCGCCGGACTGCGGATCGCCGTCGATCCCGGCGTGTTCGTCCCCCGGCGCCGTACCGAGTTCCTGGCCCGGCTGGCCGCCGGACTCGCCCCGTCCCGGCCGGTCGTGGTCGATCTGTGCTGCGGCTCCGGCGCGCTCGGCGCCGCCCTGGCCACCGGCCTCCCGGGCACCGAACTCCATGCCGCCGACATCGACCCGGTCGCCGTCCGCTGCGCCCGGCGCAATGTGCGCCCGTTCGGCGGGCGGGTGTACGAAGGCGACCTCTACGAGCCGCTGCCCGGGGAGCTGCGGGGCCGGGTCGACGTCCTGCTGGCCAATGTGCCGTACGTCCCCACCGGGGAGATCGGGCTGCTCCCCGCCGAGGCGAGGGAGTACGAGGCCAGGGTCGCCCTCGACGGCGGCGCCGACGGCCTCGATGTGCTGCGCCGGGTCACGGCCCGGGCGGGGGAGTGGCTGGCGCCCGGCGGGTCCCTGCTGTTCGAGACGGGGGAGCGGCAGGCGGCCCGGGCCCTGGGGATCGTCGCGGCGGCCGGGCTCGCGGCCCGGGTCGAGACCTCGGACGACGACTGGGCGACCGTGGTCGTCGGAGAGCGTCCGCCGGGATGAGACCGCGCACCGGCCGCCGCCGGTCTCCGCCGGTGCTTTCGGGCCCGCCGCCCGGCCCGCCCGGCGGGGCGGGCCCCGGCCGTGGGAACGTGGGGTCGAACGGACCGGGGCCGCCGGATGCGGCGGCTACCGGCGGGTATCCACTCCACAGGTTCCACCGGTTCCATAGGGACATCGGCAAACAACGGTTCTCGTCCGGCAGCGGCGGTTAGGGGGCGTCTCGTGGCGCGGCAGGAGCGGGCGATCCGCACTCGGCGGAAGATCCTCGTGGAGGCGGCCAGGGTGTTCGACGAGGTCGGATACGAGGCCACGAAGATCACCGACATTCTCGACCGGGCGGGGCTGACCAAAGGCGCCCTGTACTTCCACTTCGCGTCCAAACGCGAACTCGCCCAGGCGGTACTGGACGCCCAGGCGGAGGCGCTGCCGCTGATCCCGCCGCACGAGCTGAAGCTCCAGGAGGCCATCGACGGCGTACAGGTGCTGTCCCTGCTGCTCCAGCCGAAGACGGGCGATCCGATCTTCCAGGGGAGCGTACGGCTCACCGTGGACGCGGGCTCGGCCCGGGACGGGCTGGACCGGCGGGTCCCGATGCGGGCGTGGAACGAGATCAACGAGATCAAGTTCCGGGAGGCGCAGGCCAACGGCGAACTGCTGCCGCATCTGGACATGGAGGCCATCTCCTGGATGGTCACCGCGACCTTCACCGGTACCCAGGTGATGTCCAGCATCATGACCGCTCGTCAGGACATGCCGCGCCGGATGGCGGAGCTGTTCCGCTGTCTGATGGCGGGTATCGCGGTCCCCGGCGTACTGGCCCGGCTCGATTTCAGTCTGGAGCGGGGGCAGCGGCTCTACGAGCAGGTGACGCGGGAACACCGGGGCGTGGAGCGGGGCGGCGCCGCGGCGGTCTGACGCGAGGCGTCCCGTACGGCAGGCCCGTCGCTACGCCCCCGGAGGCTCGGGGGGCCCGGCGGGCTCGGGGGCTCCGGGCGGCCGTCGAGTCCTGCGGGTCCCGGGGGAGGGGGGCCGGTGTCCGGGCCCGTCACACCTTCTTGACCCCGATCAGATGGGCGTACGCGACCACGTTCCCCCGGTAGCCCGTCTTGGCGCTGAAACCGCCGCCGCAGGTGATCACCCGCAGCTCGGCGCGTCCGCGCGAGCCATACACCTTCTCGTCCGGGAAGCCGTCGGCCTCGTACACCTCGATCGCGTCGATGGTGAAGACGGCCACCCGGCGGTCGGCCCTGACGATCTCGATCCGGTGCCCCTTCTCCAGCGCGCCGAGGGCGTAGAAGACGGCGGGGCCGCTCGCGTTGTCGACATGACCGGCTACGATCGCGGTGCCGTCGGCGCCCGGCGGCGTACCGTCCCTGAACCAGCCCGCCAGATTCCGGTTCTCGGCGGGCGGCACCTCCAGGGCGCCCGCGCGGTCGAGACCGAGACCCGTCATCGGGGCGTCCACCCTGATGTCGGGGATCCGGAACCGCAGCGGCTGGGACGGCGGCAGGGGATCGGCGGCGGCGTCCGTATGGAAACGGGGCCCCGCCGCGAACGCCTGCGCGGCGGAGGGCACGGGCGGGGTGACGACGGTCCTGGCGCCGTTCTGGACCAGCCACAGCCCGGCGACGGCGACGGCGGCCAGACACCACCCCTTGGCCTTGGCGCTCAACGAACCTCCACGGTGGGTCACCCGGGGACGGATGTGTCCCCCGGCCCCGCCGGACCGCACCGGCAGGGCCGGGGCCTGGGGGAACGGGGGACACGGCGGGACGGGGCCGCGGTGCGGCGGCCCGTCAGCTGCCCTGCGTGCCGCTCGCCCGACGACGCAGAAGCAGGGCCCCGCCGACGGCGGCAGCGGCCAGTACGGCCGCGCCCGCCGCGATCTGGGTGGTGTCCGGGCCCACACTGCCGCCGAGCCCGGTCCTGACATGCCCGCTGGGCTCGTCGTGCCGCTGCTCGCCCGGCTCCTCGTTGTTCCCCCGGTGCCTTATCACCACATCGCCAGAGCTGCGCTTGCCGTTCTTGCACCGCACCTCGACGCGGTAGCTCCCGGACTCCACCCCGCTCGGCACCCGGAACTCCCCGACGACGGAGTCCCGGTGCGACCCGGGCGCCAGATGGAACTCGTCCACCCCCAGCGACCGCGCGTCCCCCGTGCCGTGCCCGTCCTTCCCGCACGCCGTGGTGTTGACGGTGATCGTGGTCCCCGGCTCGGCGGTCGACGGAAACACCTCCAGCCGATCCCGGTCACCGGCCCACGCCCCCGTGGCACCCGCTCCGAGTCCTGTGGTCGCGACGGCCAGCACGGCACTGGTCAGCAGGCGAGTGGTGGTGCGCATGGGTCCTCCGGGAACGCGAAGCACGGGTCCGTCCCGTCCGAGCCAAGTCCCCCCGCGCCCCCCGCGCCTGCTGAAATAACGTCAGATCTAGCCCCACCGCCCACCGTGTCGCCCTGGACGTCCGGCATCGCCGCAGGTCACAGAGGTATCCCCGATCGCCGCCCCGCCCCGTGCCGATCGGGTGACATGCACCGCCGAGGAGCCCTGCCGCGCGGTGCGACGCAACCCGGCCGCCCGTGCCGGGGCGGTCCGTACCGAATCCCCCGGACGGGTGAACGGGCGGATTTGACCTCAATCAAAGTTGAGGTTGAACCCTCTGTGTATGGACATCACAACGCAGCACAGCACCGAACGGCCGATGAGACTCGTCGTCGTATCGGGGAGCAACCGGCACGGGCGGTTCGGGCCCGTGGTCGTGGACTGGTTCCTGCGGCACACCGAGGGGCGGGGCGACTTCGAGACCGAGGTCGTCGATCTCGGCGAGGTCGAATTCCCCACCGATCTCGGGCCCGGACTGCCGGACGGGGCGGCGGAGGTGACGGCCAGGCTGGCGGCGGCGGACGCGTTCGTCGTCGTGACGCCCGAGTACAACCACTCCTATCCGGCGGGGCTCAAGAGCCTGATCGACTGGCACGGTGCCGAATGGCGCGCCAAACCGGTCGCGTTCGTCTCCTACGGCGGCATGTCGGGCGGACTGCGGGCCGTGGAGCATCTGCGGCCGGTCTTCGCCGAACTGCACGCCGTCACCGTCCGCGACACCGTCTCCTTCCACCACGCCCATACGAGCTTCGACGAACGGGGGCGCCACCGGAACCCGGAACACTGCGACGCCGCCGCCAAGACCCTGCTCGACCAGCTCTCCTGGTGGAGCCGGGCGCTGCTGGAAGCCAGAACGGCCCGGCCGTACGCGGCCTGACCCGGGAGACGGCCCGGATCGCGGGCGCGGTCCGGCCCGCCGTCTCGGGTGGGGTCCGTCAGGCCCGGCGGCCCAGCAGGGCCAGCAGCCGGGTCTGATGGCCGTCGCCCGGCGGGGGCTCGATCGGCGGGGCGAAGAGGCCCGTGGCCGCCAGCCGCCCCGCGTACGGCGTCACCTCGTCCAGGGCGAAGGCGACCAGATCGTCGGGGAGCCGCTCGGGCGCGCCGATCGCCCGGGCGAGGTCCCAGGAGTGGACCACCGCGTCGGTGGTCATCTGCGCGCAGTACGCCACCGCCGGGGTCTCCCCGTAGGACAGCTGTACCGTCCGTCTCAAGGCCCCCGGCGCGCCGAACGCCCGCCGGGCCGCCCGCGCCGCCGCGTCCCACGCGGCGCGCGGGTCCCGGCCCAGTACATCGCCGTCGTAGGCGTCCCCGACGTCCTCGATCGAGGCGCCGTCCGTCACCAGGTCGGGAACCCAGAGCTGTTCCGCGGTCAGATGGTTCACCAGATCGCGGACCGACCACTCGCTGCACGGCGTCGGCTCGTCCCACTGGTCGGGCCGTACGGCGTGGACCCGCTTCGTGAACAGCCCGAGCGCCGCGGAGTGCCGGGCCGGCAGGGTGGCCACGTCCTGTCGCATATGTGCCATGGGCCCACTGTCGCGCGGCGCCGGGTGCGCCGCGAGCCCCGTCCCCGCGTGTCGGCCCCCGGAAGGCCCCCCGACCCGCCCCGGGCACGACATCACCGGCCCCGGATACGAGCCGGTACGACCGGACAGCAGCCGGTACGAGCAGAGGGCCCGACCGGCCGTCTTCCCGCTCGTGGCTCAGTCCCCGGCCGTCGCCAGCGCCTGCTCGATCCCCTTCTCCTCCGTACCGAGGAATCGCGGGTCCGGCTTGAACACGCTGTCCAGCGCCGCCTTGCCCGCCGCCGCCAGCTCGCGCGCCCCGCCGTAGTACCAGGTGCCGTCGTGGGGCTCCTCGACCCCCACCCCGTACGCGTCGATCCCGGCCGAACCGCAGAGCGCGAGGGCCCGGCGGATATGGAAGCCCTGGGTGATCAGCACCGCGTCGTCCACCCCGAAGATCTTCTTGGCCCGGACACAGGAGTCCCAGGTGTCGAATCCGGCGTAGTCGCTGACGATCCGGTCGTCCGGGACGCCCTTCCCGGTCAGATAGGTCCGCATCGCGTCCGGCTCGTCGTACTCCTCCCGGCTGTTGTCGCCGGTGACCAGGACGACCCGGACCTTCCCCGCGCCGTACAGCTCGGCGGCCGTGTCGAGCCGGTGGGCGAGATACGGCGTCGGCCTGCCGTTCCACAGGCCCGCGCCGAAGACCACCGCCACATCGCGGTCCGGCACGTCCGCGACCGTACGGATCCGGTCGTCCGTGGAGAGCCGGAGCCAGGTCGCCGGCGTCAGCGCCAGCACCGTCCCGAGTACGGCTGCCTGGAACAGCCTGCGCTGTACGCGCCGGGAGCGGGGGAGCCGGGGCCGCAGCGCCCGCAGCACCGGGCGGACTGCCTCGGGCAGCCGTCCCGCCAGTCGCTCCGCCGGCCGTTTTCGTGGTCGGTCCATGTCCGGTCAGACGCGTGACCGGCGTCAACGGTTCTGTCGGGTCCGTCACGCGGCCGCCGTCCCCCCTCCACGCAGCCGCGCTGACCACCCCCGATAACCGAAACGCCAAAAACACCAGAAGCACCAGCAGCACCAAGAACTCAAGGAACATCACCATCGTCCGACCCTCCGATCGTCGACATCCCCGGTCTCCACCGCCCGGGACCCCAGAATGCGCCGGTCCGCCCGATCCCGTACGACCCTGTGGACAACCCGCCGCCCCGCCCCTCGCCCACACCCCCGGGCCCGGCCCCGGCGCCCGGCTGTCACCGCCGCCGGTTACCGTCGGGGGCATGGAAGGCACGACCGGCACCACACCGAACGGGCCCGGACCCCAGGGCCCGCACCCCCACGCGTACGGGCACCCCACCGCCCCCGGGCCCGGCGGCGCGCAGGAGCACCCCGGTCACCCCAGGGACGGCCGCCCCGGCTCCTCGGGCGACGACGCCTACGGCTACGACGAGGCGGCGACCGCCCGCTGGGCGCCCGAACCGGACAAACGCCCCGGCCGGACCGCCTTCCAGCGCGACCGCGCCCGGGTGCTGCACTCCGCGGCGCTCCGCAGACTCGCGGGGAAGACCCAGGTCGTCACCCCCGGCACCCGCAACCAGGCATGGGACGCCAGCCCCCGTACCCGGCTCACCCACTCCCTCGAATGCGCCCAGGTCGGCCGGGAGCTGGGCGCCGCCCTCGGCTGCGACCCCGATCTCGTCGAAGCCGCCTGCCTCGCCCATGACCTCGGCCATCCCCCGTTCGGCCACAACGGCGAGGTCGCGCTCAACGAGGTCGCCGAAGGATGCGGCGGCTTCGAGGGCAACGCCCAGTCCCTGCGGCTGCTCACCCGGATCGAGCCCAAGCGATTCCTGCCCGCCGACGCCGGAGCCCCGGTACCCGGCGGAGCCGGGTCCGATGGCGCCCCCGTCAGTGTCGGACTCAACCTCACCCGCGCCGCCCTCGACGCCGCCACCAAATACCCCTGGCCCCGCGGCGGTCACCCCACCGACCCCGATTCGGTCAAGTTCGGTGTCTACGAGGACGACCTGCCGGTCTTCGACTGGATCCGCGACGGCGCGCCCCGCCACCGCCGCTGCTTCGAGGCCCAGGTCATGGACTGGTCCGACGACGTCGCCTACTCCGTCCACGACTTCGAGGACGGGCTGCACGCCGGACACATCGACCCCAACCTGCTGCTCGCCGAGCCCGAGCGGGCCGATATCCGGCGGGTCGCCCTCGGCCGCTACGTCCCCGCCGACACCGACCCCGAGGAGCTGTCCGAGGCCATCGACCGGCTGCTCGACCAGGACTGGTGGCCCCATCACTACGACGGCTCCGCCCACGCCCAGGCCCGGCTGAAGGACGCCACCAGCCAGCTCATCGGCCGGTTCTGTCTCGCCGCCGAGGGCGCCACCCGCCAGCGTTACGGCACCGGACGCCTCACCCGGTACGCCGCCGAACTCGTCGTCCCCCGCGCCACCCGCAACGAGTGCGCCGTCCTCAAGGCCGTCGCCGACCGCTATGTGATGCAGCGCGCCGAACAGGCCGCGCTCCGCGCCGACCAGCGGATCGTCGTCGCCGAGCTGGCGGAGGCGCTGGCCCGGCGCGCGCCCGACGGACTCGACCCCCAGTTCCGGGCCCTCTTCGACGCCGCCCCCGACGACCGGGCGCGCGGTCGGGTGATTGTGGACCAGGTCGCCTCCCTCACCGACGCCTCGGCGGTGACGCTGCACGCCCAGCTCACAGCCCGGCGCTGATCCCCCGACCGGTCCGGCGGGAGGGGCGGCGGCGAGACACGCCCGGAGGACGTCCTCTTCCGCCATCACGCTCCGTGCGGGACGCTCGCAGCAGACCGCGGCACGGCGCGAGGACGGCGGCCGGTGGGACAGCAGCACAGAGGAGGCATCAAGTGGTCGACGGACACCGGACATTCGTCATCGTCGGCGGTGGTCTCGCCGGGGCGAAGGCCGCCGAGACCCTGCGGTCGGAGGGGTTCACCGGGCGGGTGATCCTCATCGGCGACGAGCGCGACCACCCCTATGAACGGCCCCCGCTGTCCAAGGGCTACCTCCAGGGCAAGGACAGCCGGGACAGCGTCTTCGTCCATGAACCCGGCTGGTACGCCCAGGCCGATGTGGAACTGCACCTCGGCCAGACCGTGGTCGCCGTCGACCGGGCTGCCAGGTCCGTACGGCTCGGCGACGGTACGGTCCTCCACTACGACAAGCTGCTGCTGGCCACCGGCGCCGAACCCCGGCGGCTCGACATCCCCGGGACCGGGCTCGCCGGGGTGCACCACCTGCGGCGCCTCGCCCACGCCGAACGGCTCCGCCAGGTCCTGGCCTCCCTCGGCCGGGAGAACGGCCGGCTGGTGATCGCCGGGGCCGGCTGGATCGGACTGGAGGTCGCCGCCGCGGCCCGCGGCTACGGCGCCGAGGTCACCGTCGTCGAGCCCGAGCCCACCGCCCTGCACCAGGTCCTCGGCCCCGAGCTGGGCCAGCTCTTCACCGATCTGCACCGCGAGCGGGGCGTCACCTTCCACTTCGGGGCCCGGCTCACCGAGATCACCGGCCAGGACGGGATGGTGCTCGCGGTCCGGACCGACGACGGCGAGGAGCACCCCGCCCACGCGGTACTCGCCGCGATCGGCGCCGCCCCGCGGACCGCGCTCGCCGAGGCCGCGGGCCTGGCCCTGGCCGACCGCGCCCACGGCGGCGGGATCGCCGTGGACGCCGCCCTGCGCACCTCCGACCCCGATGTCTACGCGGCGGGCGACGTGGCCGCCGCCGAGCATCCGCTGCTGGACACCCGGATCCGGGTCGAGCACTGGGCCAACGCCCTCAACGGTGGCCCGGCCGCCGCCCGCTCGATGCTCGGCCGCGAGGTCGTCTACGACCGGGTGCCGTACTTCTTCTCCGACCAGTACGACCTGGGGATGGAGTATTCGGGCTGGGCCCCGCCCGGCACCTACGACCAGCTCGTGCTCCGCGGCGACGTCGGCAAGCGGGAGTTCATCGCCTTCTGGCTGCGCGAGGGCCGGGTCCTCGCGGGGATGAACGTCAATGTGTGGGACGTCACCGGCCCGGTCCAGGCCCTGATCCGCTCGGGGGAACCGGTCGATCCCGACGCCCTCGCCGATCCGTCCGTCCCGCTGTCCGAGCTGACCGGCGAGCGGACCGGCTGACCGGAAGCACCGGCCGCGCGCCCCGGCCCCGCGGCGCCCGCCCGGCACCCGGGGCCGTCCGGAACCGGCCCTTCCGGTGGTGGCCGTCCACAGGGCCCCGGGAGTGTCCCCGGGGGCCCGTAGACTTCACGCGTGGCAGGCAGGATCAACGATGACGACGTCAAGGCGGTACGGGACGCGGTCCCGATCGATTCCGTCGTGTCCGAGTACCTCCAGCTGCGGAACGCGGGCGGCGGCAATCTGAAGGGGCTCTGCCCCTTCCACGACGAGAAGTCGCCGTCGTTCCAGGTCAGCCCGAGCAAGGGACTCTTCCACTGCTTCGGCTGCCAGGAAGGCGGCGACACGATCGCCTTCGTGATGAAGATCGATCATCTGACCTTCGCCGAGACGGTCGAGCGGCTGGCCGCCCGGGCCGGGATCACCCTGCGGTACGAGGAGGGCGGCTACAACCCCTCCCACCAGCGGGGCGAGCGGATCCGGCTGATCGAGGCCCACAAGATCGCCGCGGAGTACTACCGGGACCAGCTGGAGAACGGAGCGGAGGCCGACACCGGCCGCGCCTTCCTCGCCGACCGGGGCTTCGACCGCGAAGCCGCCGAACACTTCGCCGTCGGCTACAGCCCCCAGGGCTGGGACCATCTGACCCGCTTCCTGCGCGGCAAGGGCTTCAGCGACAAGGAACTGATCCTCTCCGGCCTCTCCCAGGACGGCCGCCGGGGCCCCATCGACCGTTTCCGGGGCCGCCTGATGTGGCCCATCCGCGATATCGCGGGCGATGTCGTCGGCTTCGGCGCCCGCAAGCTCTACGAGACCGACAACGGCCCCAAGTATCTGAACACCCCCGAGACCGGGATCTACAAGAAGTCCCAGGTGCTCTACGGCATCGACCTGGCCAAGAAGGAGATCGCCAGGACCAGTAGCGCCGTGGTCGTCGAGGGGTACACCGATGTGATGGCCTGCCATCTCGCCGGTGTCACCACCGCCATCGCCACCTGCGGGACGGCCTTCGGCGGCGACCACATCAAGATCCTCCGGCGGCTGCTGATGGACCATGCCACCGCCGAAGTGATCTTCACCTTCGACGGTGACGCGGCCGGACAGAAGGCCGCCCTGCGGGCCTTCGAGGACGATCAGAAGTTCGCCGCCGAGACCTCCATCGCGATCACCCCGGGTGGAATGGACCCCTGCGAGCTGCGGCTCGCCGACGGCGACGAGGCCGTACGCAAGCTGGTCGGCAGCCGGACCCCGCTGTTCGAATTCGCCCTCCGCCACGTGGTGGAGCGGCACAATCTGGAGTCCCCGGCGGGCCGGGCCGCCGCGCTCGACGAGGCCGCGCCCATCGTTGCCGGGATCAAGAACGTCGCGATCCAGCACGAGTCCGCCGTCCAGCTCGCGGGCATGGTCGGCATCCTCGACACCCAGTTCGTGGTCAAGCGCGTCGCCCAGCTCGCCCGCTGGGCCCGGGACCGCGGCGGCCGGGGCCCGGCCGGACCCGCCCGCCCCGGCGCCGACCGGCACGCGCCGGGGGCCGCCGCAGGACCCGCCGGACCTGTTTCCGGCGGACCCGCCGGACCCGCCCTCAATCTCCGCAGCCCCGCCCACCGCACCGAACGGGAGCTGCTGAAGCTCGCCCTCCAGCGCCCCGAGCTGGTCTCGCCCGCCTTCGACGCCTACGGCGCCGACGAGTTCACCGCCCCGCCGTACGCGGCCGTCCGGCAGACCATCGCCGAGGCGGGCGGCGCCGAGCAGGGCACCGCCGACGCGGCCGGATATCTCGCCCTGGTCCGGGACGCCGCCGCCGACGACACGGTCCGCGCCCTGGTGACCGAACTGGCCGTGGAGGCCATCCACTGCCGGACCATCGACGAGACCTATGCCGGGGTCCAGCTCGTCCAGGTCAGGCTGCGCGCCGTCGACCGCCGGATCGCCGAGGTCCAGGGCAGCCTCGCCCGGCTCGGCCAGGGCGCGGAGCCCGAGCGGTACGCGGCCGTACAGAACGAACTGTGGGTGCTCCAGCAGTACGCCCAGTCCCTCCGCAACCAAGGGGCCGCCGCCCTCTGACCCGGGGCGCGGGGCCCGGCGGGGCCCCACTCTCCGGCCCGCCTCCCGGGCACGGTCACCCGCCAAAACCCGCGGACTCGCCGAAACCCCGCCGAAACCCGCTGATGTCCCCGAACCCGCCGGACACCCGGGCCCGGTCCGGGCCCCTCGCCCGGGGAGCCGTAAGCCCCGAAATATCCCGTACCGGTAATCAGCCGGTCACGGAACGGACTCAGAAAGTCGCCGCACGCCCCTCGTGGTGACGATGTGCCGTACCCCACACTGGGGGCGGTGCCTGAGTCCTCGGAGCGCGGCCGGTCCACCACCGGTGGGCCTCTCACTCCCGCGGATCCGCTCATCGTGTACGGGACGGACAGCGGCCCGGTCGCAGCCGTCCCGCTGCCGCACGCCCTCGAACCGGCAGCGATCACCCTGGAGGTCGCCCCCGTGCAGACCCAGACCCGGACCCTCACCCCACTCACCCCCGACACCCCCGGCGGCCCGCCGCGGGACCCGGGCGAACCGCTCGCCGGGGTACCGGCGCAGCATCCGCCGTCCGGACATCCGGAGACCGGGCCCGAGAACGAGGCCGAACCGGAGGGCCCCGAAGTGCCCGAGGCCGCCCGGACCCTGGCCAGGACCGACAACGGCGGCCCCTCGTCGGATCTGTTCCGGCAGTATCTGCGGGAGATCGGCCGGATACCCCTGCTGACCGCGGCCGAGGAGGTCGACCTCGCCCGCTGTGTCGAGGCCGGACTGTTCGCCGAGGAGAAGCTGGCGGGCACCCCCGACCTCAACGACTCCCCGCTCGCCGCCGACCTCGACCGGCTGGTCGTCCTCGGCCGGATGGCCAAGCGGCGGCTCATCGAAGCCAATCTGCGGCTCGTGGTCTCCGTCGCCAAACGCTATGTCGGCCGCGGACTGACCATGCTCGACCTGGTCCAGGAGGGCAACCTCGGTCTCATCCGGGCGGTCGAGAAGTTCGACTACGCCCGCGGCTACAAGTTCTCCACCTACGCCACCTGGTGGATCCGCCAGGCGATGTCCCGGGCACTCGCCGACCAGGCCCGGACCATCCGGGTCCCCGTCCATGTCGTCGAACTCATCAACCGGGTCGTCCGGGTCCAGCGCCGGATGCTCCAGGAACGCGGCTACGAACCCACCCCCGAGGAGGTCGCCGCCCATCTCGATCTGGCGCCCGAACGGGTCGGTGAGGTGCTGCGGCTCGCCCAGGAACCGGTCTCCCTGCACGCCCCGGTGGGGGAGGAGGACGATGTGGCGCTCGGCGACCTCATCGAGGACGGCGATGCCGCGTCCCCGGTGGAGTCCGCCGCCTTCCTGCTGCTGCGGGAACATCTGGAGGCCGTGCTCTCCACTCTCGGCGAGCGGGAGCGCAAGGTGGTCCAACTGCGGTACGGCCTGGTCGACGGCAGGCCCCGCACGCTGGAGGAGATCGGCCGGATCTTCGGGGTGACCCGGGAGCGGATCCGCCAGATCGAGTCCAAGACCCTCAACAAGCTCCGCGACCACGCCTTCGCCGACCAGCTCAGGGGCTATCTCGACTGAGCGCGCCGACCGGGACCGGCGGCACCGGTCCGATACCCGCCGGTCCCGCGATCAGCTCGGCCGACCCGCTCGGCCGACCCGCTCGGCAGATCAGCCCGGCCGATCCGCTCAGTCGACCTCCGCCACCGCCTGCGCGAACTGCGCCGAGTACAGCCGGGCGTACGCGCCCTCCGCCGCCAGCAGCGCGGCATGCGTGCCCTGCTCCACGATCGACCCGTTCTCCATCACCAGGATCACATCGGCGTCCCGGATCGTGGAGAGCCGGTGCGCGATCACAAAGCTGGTCCGCCCCTTCGACAGCCGGGCCATCGCCTTCTGGATCAGTACCTCGGTCCGGGTGTCCACCGAACTCGTCGCCTCGTCCAGGACCAGGATCACCGGATCCGACAGAAACGCCCGCGCGATGGTGATCAGCTGCTTCTCCCCGGCACTCACCCCCGCCCCGTCGTCGTCTATCACGGTGTCGTACCCGTCCGGCAGGGTCCGTACGAAGCGGTCCGCGTGGGCCGCCCGCGCCGCCTCCTCGATCTCCGCCCGGGTCACGTCGCGCGCGGCACCGTAGGCGATGTTCTCCGCGATCGTGCCGCCGAACAGCCAGGTGTCCTGGAGGACCATTCCGATCCCCGACCGCAGCTCGTCCCGGGGCAGGGTCGCGATATCGACCCCGTCCACGGAGATCCGCCCGCCCGTGACCTCGTAGAACCGCATCAGCAGATTGACCAGGGTGGTCTTCCCCGCACCCGTCGGGCCGACGATGGCGACCGTCTGGCCCGGCTCGACACCCAGCGACAACTCCTCGATCAGCGGCTTGTCCGGCTCGTACCGGAACGACACCCGCTCCAGCTCGACCCGCCCGGCCGCGCGCCGTACCGCCGCCCCGTCCGTCCCGCCCCCGGCAACCGGCACGGCCACGGACCCGCCTCCCGAACCGGATCCCGGCCCCGATCCCGGCCCCGGCTTCACCAACACCACCGCCGCCGCGTCCGGAGTCTGCTCCTCCGCGTCCAGCAGCTCGAAGACCCGCTCCGCCGACGCCACCCCCGACTGCACCAGATTCGCCATCGACGCCACCTGCGTCAGCGGCATCGAGAACTGCCGCGAGTACTGGACGAACGCCTGGACGTCCCCGATCGACAGCGACCCGGACGCCACCCGCAGCCCGCCGACCACGGCCACCAGCACATAATTCAGATTGGAGATGAAGAACATCAGCGGCTGCATCACCCCGCTGTGGAACTGCGCCTTGAACCCCGCCTCGTACAGCGCGTCGTTCTGCTCGGCGAACTCCCGGGCCGACTCCCGCTGCCGCCCGAAGACCTTCACCAGCGCATGGCCCGTGTACATCTCCTCGACATGGGCGTTCAGCTTCCCCGTCGTCCGCCACTGCTGGACGAAGTGCGGCTGGGACCGCTTGCCCACCCGGGTCGCCACCACCACCGAAAGCGGCACCGTCACCAGCGCGACCAGCGCCAGCAGCGGGGAGATCCAGAACATCATCACCAGCACCCCGACGATGGTCAGCAGCGAGTTGATCAGCTGCCCCATCGTCTGCTGGAGGGTCTGGGCCACATTGTCGATGTCATTGGTGACCCGGCTGAGCACCTCACCCCGCTTGGCCCGGTCGAAGTACGACAGCGGCAGCCGCTCCAGCTTCGCCTGGACGTCCTCCCGCATCCGGTAGACGGCCCGGTTGATCACCTTGATCGAACAGCGGGTCGCCACCAGCGCCAGCAGCCCCGAGAGCAGGAACAGCGCCAGCGCCACCAGCAGCACCTGACCCACCGCGGTGAAGTCGATGCCCTGCCCCGGGGTGAAGTCCACCCCCGACAGCATGTCCGCGAGCCCGTCGTCGCCCTTCGCCCGCAGCTCCGCGATCACCCCGGCCTTGTCGTCGCCCGACACGCTCCGGCCGACGACCCCGGCGAAGACCAGGTCGGTGGCCCGCCCCAGCACCCACGGCCCGACCACCGACAGCGCCACGCTCAGCACCGCGGCGCCCAGCATCATCCACAGCAGGGCCCGGTCCGGCGCGAGCTGCCGCAGCAGCCGCCGCCCCGACCCCTTGAAGTCCATCGACCGCTCCGCCGAGCCGGCCGTCATCATGCGTGGCCCGCTCATACCGCCTCGGCCTCCGTCAGCTGGGAGAGGACGATCTCCCGGTAGGTGTCGTCGTGCGCCATCAGTTCCTCATGGGTGCCGGTCCCCACCACCCGGCCCTCGTCGAGGACGACGATCCGGTCGGCGTCCCGGATCGTCGCCACCCGCTGGGCCACGATCACCACCGTCGCGTCCGAGGTCTCCGCCGAGAGCGCCGCGCGCAGCGCCGCGTCCGTGGCGTAGTCCAGGGCCGAGAACGAGTCGTCGAAGAGATAGATCTCCGGCCGCTGGACCAGGGTCCTGGCGATCGCCAGCCGCTGCCGCTGCCCGCCGGACACATTGGTGCCGCCCTGGGCGACCGGCGCGTCGAGCCCGGCGTCCAGTTCCCGGACGAAATCGGCGGCCTGCGCCACCTCCAGCGCCCGCCACAGCTCCTCGTCGGTGGCGTCGGGGCGGCCGTACCGCAGATTGGTCGCGATCGTGCCGGAGAAGAGATACGGCTTCTGCGGCACCAGGCCCACCGTCCTGGCGGTCAGCGCCGGATCGAGCGACCGGACATCCACCCCGTCGACCAGGACCGTGCCGCCGGTGGCGTCGAAGAGCCGGGGGACCAGCCCCAGCAGGGTCGACTTGCCGCTGCCGGTGGAGCCGATGACGGCCGTGGTCTCCCCGGGCCGGGCGGTGAGGGAGACGCCCCGCAGCACCGGCTCCTCCGCGCCCGGATAACGGAACTCGACGTCCCGCAGCTCCAGCTGCCCGTGCCGGTCCAGCTCACGGACCGGATCCACGGGCGGCGCCACGCTCGACGAGGTGCCCAGCACCTCCTCGATCCGCTCGGCGCAGACCTCGGCCCTGGGCACCATCATGAACATGAAGGTGGCCATCATCACGGCCATCACGATCTGCATCAGATAGGCCAGGAAGGCGGTCAGCGCCCCGATCTCCAGCTCCCCGCTGTCGATCCGGTGAGCACCGAACCAGACCACGGCGACCGACGACACATTGACCACGGTCAGCACGGTCGGGAACATCAGTGCCATCAGCCGCCCGGTGGCCAGCGACACATCGGTCAGCCCGGTATTGGCCTCCCGGAACCGCTCCCGCTCGTAGGCGTCCTTCACGAAGGCCCGGATCACCCGGTTGCCGGTGATCTGCTCGCGCAGTACCCGGTTCACCGTGTCCAGCCGCTCCTGCATCGTCCGGAACAGCGGGCGCATCCGGATCACGATCACCGTGACGGAGATCCCGAGTACCGGGACGACGGCCAGCAGTACCGAGGAGAGCGTGACATCCAGCCAGAGCGCCATCACGATGCCGCCGACGCACATGATCGGCGCCGAGACCATCAGGGTGAACGCCATCAGGACCAGCATCTGCACCTGCTGGACGTCATTGGTGGTCCGGGTGATCAGCGACGGGGCGCCGAACCGGCCGACCTCCCGGGCGGAGAAGCTCTGCACCCGGTCGAAGACGGCGGCCCGGACGTCCCGGCCGAGGGCGGCGGCCGTCCGGGCGCCGTAGAACACGGCGCCCATGCTGCACACCACCTGCACCAGGCTGATGGCGAGCATCACCGCGCCGAGCCGGAGCACCGTACCGGTGTCCCCCTCGACCACGCCGTCGTCGATGATGTCGGCGTTCAGGGTGGGCAGATAGAGCGTGGCGCTGGTCTGCAGCAACTGCAGCAGGACCAGCAGGGCGATCGTTCGTTTGTACGGACGCAGATGGGTCCGCAGCAGTCGTATCAGCACGCGCGGTCTCTCGAGGTCGGCAAGGGGACGGTCCCGGGGGCTGTGAGCAGCATGGAACCTCGACCCGACTCGAGGTCAAGACGGTGGATACGGTTCGGTACCGGCGACGCCCCGGTCCATCTTGGGCCACCGCGCCGCCGAACCCCAGGCGATTTTCCTCAAGGCCGGGTCAAGGTCGTTCCGGCGCCGATCCGGCCCGGGACCGCTGTCCCGGAGTTGTGTCCGAGCGGTGTCCGGCCGGTGCGCGACCGGTGTCCGGCCCGGCCGTGGCCCCCGCGCGGCGCGTGCCGACCGTACGGCCCCGGACCGGTTCCGGGGCCCGCGCGGCGTTACGGCAGCAGCCCGCCGAGCCCCAGATTGGCCGGACCCTGACCGTCGACGGCGTACGTCACCGCCGCGCCGTTACCGCCCAGGCCGGTCCCGCCCCCGGTGGGCACCGCCGGGAACGCCCCGGGGTGGAGCTGGTCGCGGGTGGCCCCGTACTGCTGGCGTACCGCCTGCCCGACCGCCGCGTCCTCGCCCGGCTCCAGGATCTCCAGCGCCGCGGGCCGCCAGGCGGGCGGAGCGGCGGGGGAGAGGGTCCCCCGGGACACCCCGAGCGCCCACGCCGCCTGCCGGGCGGCGCCGATCGCCGCGTAGTCGGCGGGCTGCGGTACGACGACCTGCGCGCCCAGGATCGCGGGCGCGGCGGCCCGTACCGCGGGCAGGTCGGCGCTGGCGCCCAGCAGGAAGACCCGGCGCACCCGCACCCCCCGGGCCCGCAGTACGTCCATCGCGTCGGCGAGGGAGCAGAGCATGCCCTCGAAGGCGGCGCGGGCCAGGTGCTCGGGCCGCATCGACTCCCGGCGCAGCCCGCTGATGGTGCCCGCGGCATGCGGCAGCTCCGGGGTCCGCTCGCCCTCCAGATACGGCAGCAGCACCAGACCGGAGGCGCCCGGTGTGGACTTCATCGCGAGATCGGAGAGGGTGCCCAGATCCTCGACGCCGAGCATCTCGGCGGTGCCGCGCAGGGCCCGGACCGCGTTGAGGGTGTGGATGACGGGCAGGTGCATCCCGGTGGCGTCGGCGTACGAGGTGATCATTCCGGCCGGGTCGGCCAGGGCCTCGTGGTGTACCGCCATCACCGACCCCGAGGCGCCGAGGGAGACCACGGCGTCGCCCACGCCCACGCCCACCCCGAGACCGAAGGCGGCGGCCATCGTCTCGCCGGTCCCGGCGGAGATCAGCAGCCCCTCGGGGGTGGTGCCCGCGGTGTCGGCGGGGCCGAGTACCTCGGGGAGCCCGCAGTGATGGCCCAGCGCCAGCTCGACCAGATCGGAGCGGTACGTTCCGGTCGCCGCCGACCACCAGCCGGTGGCGGACGCCCCGCCCCGGTCCGTGGTCCGCCGCTCGGGCCGCCCCAGCAGCTGCCACACCAGCCAGTCGTGCGGCTGGAGCAGGCCCGCGATCCGCCGCGCGGCCTCCGGCTCGTGCTGCGCCAGCCAGCGCAGCCGGGCCACCGGCAGCGAAGCCTGCGGTACGGAGCCCACGGCCTCGGCCCACGCGTGCCGGCCGCCGAGCGCGTCGATCAGCTCGGCCGCGGCGACCTGGGCCCGCCGGTCGTTCCCCACCAGCGCCGGGCGCACCGGGGCGCCCTGCTGGTCGAGCGGTACCAGGCCGTGCTGCTGTGCCGAGACCCCGATGGCCTGGACGCCTTCCAGCAGTCCGCCGGCCGCGGCCTCGCCGAGCGAGAGCAGCCACGCCTGCGGGTCGACATCGGTGGCCTTGGGATCGACGGGGTGCTGGGCGTACCCCTGACGCACCACGGCGCCCGTGTCCGCGTCACAGACGACGACACGGCTGAAGGCGGACGAGCTGTCCAATCCGGCGACTATCCCCATGGGGGAGGATTCTGCCGCACCGGCCGGCCCGTACCGTCACCCGCCACCGGATCCCGGCCGCGCGGGCCCCCGGCCTCAGGTGTTGCTGGTGCCCCAGTCGTCCTCGGCGCCCTGGCCGCGCTCCCGCAGGGACCGCACCCGCTCGGCCACCGACTCCGGCAGCCGGTCCCCGACCTTGTCGCCCACCACATGCAGGGCCTTGCCCGCGAGCCGCTGGCCGTTCTGGGCGGCGGACTCGGCGGCATTGCGCACGGCCGGGTTCTGCGACACCTCCCGGACCGACTTCCGCAGCTGCTCGTAGCGCTCGCGGCCGGCCCGTGCGCCGAGCACGTAGCCGACGCCCAGCCCGACGGCGAACGTGAGCTTGTACCGCATCGCTCTGCTCCCTTCCCTGATGTACGCCCGGTCCCCGCCCGCCTACCCGGACCGGGCCGTGATCACCCGGGACCATACCGATTGGCGGAGCACCCCCCTGCTTGCGCTAATGTATGTGTCGCAGCGAGCACACGCCCTCCGGGAAGCTTCCGGTAGGTACGTTCGGTGCACACGCAGCAATCCCCTGTAGCTCAATTGGCAGAGCAGCCGGCTGTTAACCGGCAGGTTACTGGTTCGAGTCCAGTCGGGGGAGCGCAATCCCCTGTAGCTCAATTGGCAGAGCATTCGGCTGTTAACCGGAGGGTTGCTGGTTCGAGTCCAGCCGGGGGAGCGTCAAGCGCAGAGGACCCGTCATGGGTCCTTTTCGCGTTTCCGGACCGGTCCGCCGGGTCCTTCTTCCTTGTCCCGGCGAGGTGTTGGAGGAGAGTGCTCCCGAGAACCCCGTGATTTCCGCTACCGCGGGGAACCGTGCAGGCCGCGGCGTAGTCTTCACCTGCGAGCAGAGCCGACCATCCGAGGCAGCAGATCGTATGACCGGCTATGCTGCGGCAGACGGCGCGCACATTTGTGCGCGACGCGCCGTTAGGGGCGGTAGCTCAGCCGGTTAGAGCAGCGGACTCATAATCCGTCGGCCGTGGGTTCGAGTCCCACCCGCCCCACCCTCGGACCGGTTACAGAACCGTTCCTACCTGGAAGAACACCACAACAGGGGACCGCCGTGCGGCGGCCCCCTGTTTGCGTTCCCCGGGCTCGTCGTATGGCCGTGGGTGGCCGTGGTGCCGCTCAACCGTTTCGCCCTCGGCGGCGGCGCTTGTCGAGGAGGATGCCCGTGTCCAGGGCGCCGTCCGCGACGAGGGTTTGCAGTCCCGCAGCGCGCGGAGTCGCCTGTCGTCGGCGCTCGCGTGCGGTGCGGCGATTCCGGCGCCGTGCCCGGCCGTCGCGCCGGGCGCCTCGGTCGCCGTGAGGTTCCCGTCATCGGGGCGAACGAGGATTTCGCTCGTCCGTGGGGCATCGGCCCCGACGTGATGTTGGTCTTGTGTCATAGTTATGTACATAGCGGATATGGAGAGGTGGTGGGGTGGATGTCGGTCACGCAAATCGACCTCGATGACGAGGCGTTGGCCGAGGCGATGCGTCTGATGGGGGCTACGACCAAGAAGGAGACGGTCAACGCGGCTCTGCGGGACTACGTCGCCCGAATCAGGCGGCTGGAAGCGGCCGAGAAGCTGGCGGCGCGCGGGGCCCGGGGTGAGTTCGACACCGCAGCCGAGGCCCGTCGGTCGGCGAAGCGGGCGCGCCGGGCCGCTTTCGAGTGATCACCTATCTCCTGGACGCCTCGGCCCTGTGGCATCTGTTCCGGACGCCGGGTGCCCTGCGGTCCTGGGAAGGCCATATCGCTGCCGGGGTGTTCTCCGTGTGCGAGCCCACCCGTACCGAGTTCCTGTATTCGGCCACCGGGCCCGCGCACCGGGACGAGCTGGCCGATGAGCTGGACGCCCTCTGTGCCATGGCCCCGGTTCCGAAGAGCGCCTGGCGCTGGGTCGAGACGGCGCAGTACAAGCTGACCCAGCGGGGGCAGCACCGCTCGGCGGGAGCCGTCGATCTCCTCGTCTGCGCCACCGCTGTTCATTACGGACATACGGTTCTCCATGTGGACAACGACTTCGTGACGGTGGCCTCCGCGCTGAAGGAAGTGGAGCAGCGCGACGCCCGGGAGTGACCGGGCGTCGCTGGTAGGGGGCGGGTGCGGGGGTCAGGGGGTGATCGTGAAGCCCCGCTTGGTGCCGAGGGCGCGGAGTGACCGCTGGCCGGGGATGCCGTCCGCGTCCGTGCCGGAGTAGCCGAGGGCGCGCTGCCAGGCGGCGTACGCCTTCTTGGTGGCGGTGCCGTAGTGGCCGTCGGCGAGGGAGGCGGTGAGCAGGCCCTCCTTGACCAGGGCCTGTTCCACGATCTTCACCCCGGGATACGAGACGGGGGCGCCCGGCCTGGAGGGGTCCCGGCGGGCGGCGGCGATGATTTTCGACAGGTCGACCACCGGTGCGCCGGGCGGGGTCGGCGGCTTGGGCTTGGGCTTCGGGTCGGGGTTGGGTGCCGGGCGTTCGGCGAGCCGGGCCGCGATCCGCTCGCGCAGATCCGGCATGGTGAAGCCGCGGGGATCGGACTTGTCGTCGGACCATTCGAGATGCCCGATCACGGACTTCGCCGACCAGCCGTGGATCCGGCAGAGGGCGGTTGCGGCCCGCTCGATCGCGTCGAGCTGGGCGGCGGGCCAGGGGTCCTTGCCGTCGCCGAGGTTCTCGCACTCGAATCCGTAGAAGTGGCGGTTGCCGTCGATGCCGTCCTTGTTGCCCTTGGTGGGGGCGGGGGGCCTGCTGCCGTACGACTCGGCCGTCACGGCCGCCAGGACGGCGGGATCGCCGCCGCCCGCGTGATTGGTCCGGCCCCAGCCGATCAGATGGACCGTGCCGTCCTTGGTGATCACCGCATGGCACAGCGGGCCCGGCAGTCCGCTGTAGCCGTCGCGGCAGATACGGACGGGGTCGGCGGGTCGCTTGGTGACGGTGTGGTGGATCACGACACCGTTCACCGGCCCCCAGGGGCGGCCGGCTCCGGTCCTCGTGTGGTTCTGCCAATCGCCGACCTCGGCGACCTCCACCCCCTCTGTGCGGAGGGCGGCCTCGAACTGAGCGGCGGTCATCGGTGTTGCCATCGGCGTGTCTCCAGTGGTGCGGGGGCGCTGATTTATGCGGCTGAACCGCAGAGTCGTTCATGTCAGCAGTAGAAATAGGAAACTTGAGGGCTGAAATCCCCTGAAGAGATGAATTGCGGGCTAAATGCTGGTGTGCGCGCCCCCGGTTGGCGCCCCCAGTGCGCCGATCACCGTGACGGGCGGGGTTCGGCGGGCGGTTCGGGACGCCGTGCCGGGCGGGGCGGATGGGGTTCGAGGGCGCGGCCGTGGTGGCGTCCGCCGCAGGTCGAGAGCCCCGTCCCGACGGCGAGACCTAAGATTTCGGCCATGGCTGAAATTGAACTGCCGGATGAGCTGGTGGAACTGGAGACCCGGGCGTGGGCGGAGATCCGCGAGGGGCGACTGACCCTGGAGACCGCCGGGGCCGTACAGGAGGCGATCACCGCGTTCGCGCGGGAGAGCGGCGAGAGCAGATACGAGGTGGAGAAGCAGCTCAAGGCGCGGGTCCGCGGAGGTGACGAGCCGCCCGCGGACTGAGGGGGCGGGCGCCGCCGGGTCGTACGGCGGGGTGTCGGTGCGGTGCCCGGCGCGACGCCCGGTGCCCGGCGCGAGGGTTCGCGAGGGGCTCGGGAACGCGGTGAAGGCCCCGACCGGAGGGGATGGGTCGGGGCCTTCATGGCGGAATCCACGCGCGCCCGCGAGGTGCGCGCAGTTCGAGTCTCCGCTCGGTCGCGGGGTTGGTCAAGCGGATGTCCGGCCACAATGATCCCACCACTCGCAACTGCGGTCCGATCAGTCATATCTCCTTGCTTATGCAAGTTGAAGGCGCATATCTTGACGCATATGCACTCCTATACGATCGGCCGGGCCGCGCGGCTGCTGGGCGTCAGCCCCGACACCGTGCGCCGCTGGGCCGACGCGGGCCGGGTCGCCACCCACCGCGACGACGCCGGGCGGCGCCTGATCGACGGCCGCGATCTGGCCGCGTTCTCCGTCGAGCTGGCCCAAGGCGGCGACGGCGGCGACGAGGAGCCCTCGTACACCTCCGCCCGTAACGCCTTCCCCGGCATCGTCACCGCCGTGAAGCTCGGCGATGTCGCCGCGCAGGTAGAGATCCAGGCCGGACCGCACCGGCTGGTCTCCCTGCTCACCAGGGAGGCCGTGGAGGAGCTGGGCCTTGAGGTCGGGATGGAGGCGACCGCCCGGGTGAAGTCGACCAGTGTCCATATCGACCGCCCCTGACCCGGCCGGTCCCCGTCCCCCTCGTCCGCGTTCCGCCCGCGCGCCGCTTCGCGCGACCTGCCCCGCGCCCGCCCGTCCCCGTGAAGGAGCCGTACCCGATGGCATCCGTACCGACCTCCGCCCGGCGGCACCCGGCCCGGCGGCGCGCCGTACTCGCCCTGGCCGCCGTCGCCCTGATCGCCCCCCTCGCCGCCTGCGGCGACGACCAGGACAAGCCGGCCGCCGGAACCGGTAAGCCCCCGAAAGCCGAGCTGACCGTACTGGCCGCCGCGTCGCTCACGGACGTCTTCGAGACGGCGGGCGCCGCGTACGAGAAGGCCCACCCCGGGACACAGATCACCTTCTCCTTCGCCGGATCCCAGGAACTCGCCGCCCAGGTCCGCCAGGGCGCCCCCGCCGACGCCCTGGTCACCGCCGACACCAAGACCATGGACGGGTTGAAGGGCGAGACCGGTACGCCCGTGGTGATCGCGAAGAACCGCCTGGTGATCGCCGTCGAAGAGGGCAACCCCCGGCGCGTCGACACCTTGGAGGATCTCGCCGACCCCGGGCTGAAGGTGGTACTTGCCGCGCCCGAAGTCCCCGTAGGCCGCTACAGCCGGAAGATCCTCGACGCCCAGGACATCACCGTGAAGCCGGTCTCCCAGGAGCCCAACGTCCGGGCCGTACTGACCAAGGTCGAACTCGGCGAGGCCGACGCGGGCCTCGTCTACCGTACGGACGCCGCCACCGCGCCCGACGAGGTCGACGCGGTCGAGATCCCCGACGACCGGAACGCGGTCGCCAGCTATCCGGCCGCGACCCTCAAGACCACGGACAACGAGGCGGCGGCGAAGGCGTTCGTCGACTGGCTCGCCGGACCCGAGGCGCGGAAGATCCTGCTCGACGCGGGCTTCCAGCGGCCGTGAGCGGCAAGCCCCGTACCGCCCCGGCGGAGCCGGGGCCGTACGGCCCACCACCGCGCGGCCCCCGGACCGGCGTCCCCGTCGCCCTCGCCGTCCCCGCCCTGATCGCCGTCGCGTTCCTGCTGCTGCCGCTCCTCGGCATCCTCGCCCGGACCGAATGGTCCGACCTCGGCACCCACCTCACCAGCCCCGGCGTGACCGAAGCCCTCGGCCTCTCCCTCCTCGTCTCCTTCTGGGCGCTCGGCCTCTCCCTGCTGCTGGGCGTACCGCTGGCCTGGCTGCTGGCCCGTACCGACTTCCCCGGCAAAGCACTGGTCCGCACCCTCGTCCTGCTGCCGATGGTGCTGCCGCCGACCGTGGGCGGCGTCGCCCTCCTCCTCGGCTTCGGCCGACGCGGACTCCTCGGCCCCTGGCTGGAGGAGACCTTCGGCGTCACCCTGCCCTTCCACACCTCCGGGGCCGTCGTCGCCGCGACGTTCGTGGCGATGCCGTTCCTCGTCATCAGCCTCGAAGGCGCGCTCAACGGGCTGCGCCCCGAGTACGAGGAGACCGCGGCGTCCCTCGGCGCCTCCCCGCTCCGGGTGTTCCGCACCGTCACCCTCCCCATGGTCGCCCCAGGACTGCTCGCGGGCGCGGCGCTGACCTGGGCACGCGCCCTCGGCGAATTCGGCGCGACGATCACCTTCGCGGGCAATCTGCCCGGCGTCACCCAGACCCTGCCGCTCCAGGTCTATCTACTGCTCCAGAACGAACCGGCCGCCGCGACATCGGTATCGCTGCTGCTGCTCGCGATCGCCATGGCCGTACTGATCGCCCTGCGGGGACGGTGGACCGGAGCCACGGGCGCGACCCGGGACGCGGGCGCGGAACGTACCGCACCGGCGGAAGCGGGGCAGGGTGCGGGTGCGGGTGCGGTGGACATCGGCGGGCCGGATCCGAACGACGCCCCGAACGTCGAAGCCCCGGGGGGTGGCGGAGGCGGCCGATGGGCCCTGAACGCCGAAGTCACCGGCTTCACCCGGCTCACACTCGACGCGGCCCCCGGCACCACGATCGCCGTCGTCGGCCCCAACGGCGCCGGGAAGACGACCCTCCTACGAGCCCTCCTCGGCCTCACCCCACGCGCCCACGCCGCACTCCGCCTCGGCGACGACGACGTCACCCACCGCCCGCCGCACCGGCGCGAAGTCGCCTGGGTCCCCCAGAACGGCGCGCTCTTCCCCCACCTCGACGCCCTCGCGAACACGGCATACGGGCTCCGCGCCCGAGGCGTCCCCCGAGCCGAGGCCCGCCGCACCGCCCGCGCCTGGCTCGACCGCCTCGGCGTGGGCCACCTCGCCCACCGCAGACCCGCCCAACTCTCCGGCGGCCAGGCCCAGCGCGTCGCCCTGGCCCGCGCGCTGGCCCCAGGACCCCGGCTCCTCCTCCTCGACGAACCCCTGGCCGCGCTCGACCAGACCACCCGCGCCCGAGTACGCCACACCCTCCGCCGCCACCTCGACGGCTACGGCGGCGTCTGCCTCATCGTCACCCACGACCCGGTCGAAGCGGTCTCCCTCGCGGACCGGGTCCTCGTCCTCGAAGCGGGCGAACCCCTTCAATACGCCCCGCCCGCCGAAGTCACCCGCCACCCCCGCTCCCCCTGGATCGCCCGCATGCTGGGCCGCAACGCCTGGCCCGGCACGGCCACCGAGACCGGCACGATCGCCCTCCACGACGGCGGCCACCTCCTCGTAGTCCCCGACCCGCCGCCGCCCGGCACGGAGATCCTCGCCGTGATCGCCCCCGAGGCCGTCGCCCTCCACCGCGACGAACCCACGGGCAGCCCGCGCAACGTCCGCCCCGGCACGATCCGCGAGATCACCGCGTCCGGCGGGCGACTCCGCGTCCTGGTGACGACCCCCGGCGCCCCGGACCTGATCGCCGAGATCACCCCCGAGTCGGCGACGGAACTCTCCCTGACGGAAGGGATCGCGGTGTGGACGAGCGTGAAGGCGACGGAGGTGGTGGTGGTGGTCGTTCTCTGACGGGCGCCTCCCGCTGTGGGGGTCCTGGTTTCTCAGGCGCCTGGTGCCGGGGTTGCCTGTGGCCAGGCGGGGTCTTCGCGCCTCGCGCCCTGGGCGCCTGGTGCGGGGGTTTCCCGCGGCGTGCGGGGTGTTCGCGCCTCAGCCTCCCCCAAAGCTGCCTTTGGGGGGACCCCCAAGGGGCTGTTGAAGATGTGACCGTCACTCCGGCGGTATGCGGGCGCACTTGTTCGGCGTCGGGAGGGTCGGTGGCCTCCGGGCTCACCTCCTCACGGACGGCGGAAGTGGGGGTCTTGTCCGGGAGACCCGGTCTTTTCCGCCGTCCTCCCCCAAAGCTGCCTTTGGGGGGACCCCCAGGGGGCGACCCTGCACCCCCCGACCACGCCGACTGGACTTGTCCCCTGGGGCTGGAGCCCGTCCCGAGGGAGGGGAGGGTGCCACCTGGTGTTTGTGGTCCACCCGCGCCCCGGTGGCTGGCTGGTCGCGCAGTTCCCCGCGCCCCTGGTCGCCCCCGTCGCCGCCCTTGTAAAGGGCTCCTCCTCCGGGGAGTGGGTTCCCCTCTCGTTATCCGGTGCTGGGGAGAGCATTTAGGGGCGCGGGGAACTGCGCGACAAGCCCATGACGGCCCGCAGTCGAAACACCTCCGGAGGAAGCACTACCCATCCCGCCCGGAGGGCATCACCCACCCTGAGAGCGGTGCTGGGGAGAGTATTTAGGGGCGCGGGGAACTGCGCGAACAGCCACAGGCGGTCCGCAGACCGCGAACTGCACCAGGCTGCCGGGCGCGGCCCGGGGTTGTGGGCCTCACCCGGAGGGCCAAGGCGCTGGGGGTCCCCCCATTGCCGGAGGCATAGGGGGCGGAACTGCGCGAACAGCCACGACGGTGGGGCAGGCCGCCGACAACACCAGGACCACCGCGCGGACCGGGGCCTCGGGGGCCAGGGGCTAAATGGGTGGGCGATACGTGTTGTTCGGGAACATGATCGAGGGATGGACGCTCGATTTCTCGGGATCGCCGAGTTGGACCGGACCCCGGCCGTGGCCGTCGTCGTCGATGTGATGCGGGCCTTTACCGTCGCTGCCTGGGCGTTTGGGCGGGGGGCCGAGAAGGTCGTGCTCGCCGGGTCCCTCGATGACGTACGGGCGCTCAAGGCGCGGCATCCCGACTGGGTGGCGGTCAAGGACGGTCCGGCCGCGGCCGGGTTCGATGCCGTGAATTCGCCGGGGCTGTTGCGGTCGGTCGAGCTCGACGGGCGGACCGTGGTGCAGAAGACCACGGCCGGGACGGTCGGTGCTCTCGCGGTCAGGGACGCGTCGTTGGTGCTCTGTGCGAGTTTTGTGGTGGCGGAGGCGACCGCGCGGCTGTTGCGGGCCCGCGGGGACGGCGAGGTCACCTTTGTCGTGACCGGTGAGGACGGGCGGGCCGAGGAGGATCTGGCTTGTGCCGAGTACATCGCTCAGCGGGTCGCCGAGCCGTCCGCGGACGCCGCCGTCTTTCTTCGGCGGGCCGCCGCGTCGAGGGCTGCCGGGGAGTTGGCCGAGGGGGTGCGGGAGGGCTCGCACCCCGATGACGTACGGCTCTGTCTCGAACTCGACCGGTTTCCGTTCGCCATGGTGGCCGTTTCGGAGGGGCCGCTCATGGTTCTGCGGCCGTATGTCGTGGACGGCGGGCCGGGGTACGGGAAAACTCCGTGAAGGGCCGCGCGGGCGGCTGTTACGGTGCGGCGGTGACAGCGATCAGAGAATTCCAGGTCACCTTCGACTGTGCCGAGCCCGAGCGCCTCGGCCTGTTCTGGTGTGAGGTGTTGGGGTATGTCGCGCCGCCTCCGAAGGGGTACGAGAGCTGGGAGGAGTTCAATGACTCCCGGGCCCCCGAGGATCGTGGTGCGTCGTTCGCCTGTGTCGATCCGTCGGGGGTCGGGCCGCGTCTGTACTTTCAGCGGGTGCCCGAGGGGAAGGTCGTCAAGAACCGGGTCCATCTCGACGTCCGGGTCGGTACGGGGCTCGTGGGGAAGGAGCGGCTGGCCGCCCTCGAAGCCGAGTGCGCGCGGCTCGTCCCGCTCGGCGCCGTGCGGGATCGGCTGCTCTACGACGGCGGCGACGACTCGTGCATCGCGATGCGGGACATCGAGGGCAACGAGTTCTGCCTGGACTGAGCGCGCTCCGGGCCGTGTCACACCGTCAGGGCCCGTTTCATCACCTTGCCCATGTCGTTGCGCGGCAGCGCGTCCAGATAGCGGATCACGCGCGGGCGCTTGTGCGGTGCCAGCTCCGCCGCGACATGGGCCGTGAGTTCGTCGGGGGTGGGGCGGGTGCCGGGGGTCGTGGGGACGATCCAGGCGACCACTCGTTCCCCGAGGTCGGGGTCCGGTTCGCCGGTCACCGCCGCCTCCCGGACCCCGGGGTGGTCCAGGAGTACGTTCTCGATCTCCCCGGCGCCGATCTTGTAGCCGCCGCTCTTGATCAGATCCGTGGCCCGGCGTCCCACGATCCGTACCGAGCCGTCCGGGTCCCTGACCGCCATGTCGCCGGTGCGGAACCAGTCGCCGTCGAACGCCTCCGCCGTCGCGTCCGGCCGGTTCAGATAGCCCGTGAACAGGTTCGCGCCCCGGACCTGGATCTCCCCGATGGTCTCGCCGTCGTACGCCGCCACCGGCTCCCCGGCCTCGTCGACCAGCCGCAGCCCGACCCCGGGCAGCGGTACGCCGACCGAACCGGGCCGGGCCTTCGGGTCGTCGGCCCGGACGCTGGTGTTCATCAGCGTCTCCGTCATGCCGTAACGCTCCACGACCCGGCGGCCGGTGGCGGTGGTGATCCGGGTGTGGTCGGGCAGCGGCAGCGCCGCCGAACCCGAGACCAGCAGCCGGGCCCCGGCCAGCGCCCGTACCAGCCCGGGGTCCTCGCCGACGGCCTCCGCCAGCCGGTGGTACATCGTCGGCACCCCGAACAGCACCGTGCCGCCGGACCCCAGTTCGCGCCGTACGCCGTCGACCGAGAACCGGCCCAGATGGCGCAGCTCACCGCCGCGCCGCAGCGGGCCGAGTACGCCCAGGATCAGTCCGTGGACATGGAACAGCGGCAGCCCGTGTACGAGGACGTCGTCCCCGGTCCAGGCCCAGGCGTCGGCGACCGCGTCCAGGGTCGCCGCGATGGCCCGGCGGGGCAGTACGGCGCCCTTCGGCGGGCCCGTCGTCCCCGAGGTGTAGACGATCATCGCCGGGGCGGCCGGGTCCACCGGGCCCGGGGGCGGCCCGCCGAGGCCGCTCACCGGGATGTCGACCCGCTCGACGCCCGCCAGCGCCGCCGGGAGTTCGTCGCCGGGTCCGGCCAGTACGAGCCGGGGCGCGCTGTCCTTCAGGATGTGCCCCAGTTCCCGCTCGCCGGTCTTCGGATTGAGCGGTACGACCGGTACCCCGGCGAGCAGCGCGGCCACCACGCCGACGGCGGTCTCCAGGGTGGGCGTCGCCCACAGCGCGACCCGGGACGCGCCGCCGATCCGTACGGCGAGCCCTCCGGCGGCGCTCGCCAATGTGCCGTACGTGACCGAACGTTCGCCGAACCGCAGGGCCGTGCGGTCCGAGTCGGGCCGCAGCGCCGGGAAGAGATCGTCTCCCGTGCCGGGCTTCTCGTCGTCCTTCAGGTCGCTCGTCATTTCGGGTCATCCTCCGTCGGTGGCCGGTCTGCCGGGCGGACTCTCATTCTTCCGTCCGGTCGCCGCTCCGGCCGAGCGCATCCTCCCGTACGCGTAGACGCATCCGGCCAGCGCCAGATCCGACAGCAGCATGAAGCCGATCGCATAGGACCCCTTGGCGCTGTAGATCGCGCCCATCACCATGGGCGGTACGAAGCCGCCGAGGCCGCCGATCGCCCCCACGATCCCGGTGACACTGCCCACCTGCGGCTGCGGTGTCACCCGTGCCACCAGGGCGAAGACACTGCCCGACGCGGCGCCCAGACCGGCCGCCATCAGCAGCAGGAAGAGCGTTCCGCCCGGATCCAGTGGCGGATCGAACGCCTGGGCGATCGCGGTGACCGCCACCAGGCCGAGGGCGGCGGCGGTCACGTACGCCGGGTGCACCCGGTCCGACAGCCAGCCGCCCAGCGGCCGGAAGACCACCGTGACCAGGGCGAATCCGGCCGCTTTGGTACCGGCGTCGGTGGCGTCCAGCTCGTACCAGGTCCGCAGATACGTCGGCAGATAGACCCCGAACGCCACGATCCCGCCGAACCCGATCGCGTAGAGCGCCGACAACTCCCAGGTCACCCGGAGCCGTCCGGCCCGGGCCAGCCGGGTGACGAGGGAGTCGGTGGGGATCGGCCGGTCCGGCCGGTCCGTGATCAGGAAGACGGAGAGTACGGCGAAGACCGCGAGGGCCGCCGCCACCACGAGGAAGGGCAGGTCCTGGCCGTGCCGGGCGATCCTCGGGGTGAAGTAGCCGGAGAGGGCGACACCGCCCATGCCCATACCGAAGATCCCGATCGCCAGACCCCGCCGCGCGGGCGGGAACCAGGAGTTCACCAGCGGCACGCCGATCGCGAACGTCGTACCGCCGAGCCCCAGCAGGAAGCCGGTGGCGAGCATCGCCGGATAGGAGTCCTTCGCCGGGATCAGCAGCAGGACCGGAACGATGGTCGCGGCGCTGACCAGGGGAAACATCACCCGGGCGCCGTAGCGGTCGGTGAGCGCGCCGACCGGGACCCGGCCCAGGGCGCCGACTAGTACGGGCACGGCCACCAGCACCGACTGCTGGAACGAGTCGAGGCCCAGCCGGTCCTGGTAGTAGCCGCCCAGCGGTGAGATCAGGTTCCACGCCCAGAAGGTGAGGGTGAAGCCGATCGTGGCCGCGGCCAGGTTGCGGTACGCGGCGAAGGGGCCGCCGGCGACGGGATTCACACCCTCCAGTCAAGGCCGGGGGCCGGGGCGCGGCGCGCTGGGGTACTCCGTTCGAACGGCGGCGGGCGGAGCGGAGACGTACGGCGCCGGGTCATCGGGGGGCGTCCCAGACGACGGTACGGCCCCGGGCGCTCCCGGCGCCCGGACCGGCCCCGGGCTCCGGCGGCCCGCCCGGCTCCGGGGGGCCGTCGTCCGTGACCGTGAGGCGGATCCCGGGGCGGCCGTCGCCGAGCCGGACCGTCGCGTCCACGACCACCTCGATCGCCGCCACCCCTGGGCGGCGGTGCGCGGCGGCCAGCGCCGCGCGCAGGGTCGCGATCAGCCGTTCGTCGGCGGGCGGCCGGATCAGGGCGTCCACCGGGCCGCGGAAGTGCACCGACGGCGGGAAGCCGAGCAGTGCGGCGGCGCCCGCGGTCTCCCGCAGGACCCGGCCCCGGAAGCCGGTCGGCGCGTCGGCCGGTGGCTGCTGGAGCGCGAAGATGGTGGTCCGTACCTCCTGGATGGTGGAGTCGAGTTCGTCCACCGCCCGGCCGATCAGCTCCGCCGCCTCGGTCTCGTGGTCCGGCGGGCCCGGCGGGCCGGTGGGGTCGGGCGGTCCGGGGACCGCGCGGCGGCGGGTGGACTCCAGCATCATCTCCGTCGCGAAGAGCCGCTGGACGACGAGGTCGTGCAGATCCCGGGCGATCCGGTCGCGGTCCTCGTACACGGCCAGCCGCTCGCGGTCGTGCCGGGCGTCGGCGTGGACCAGGGCGAGGGCGGCCTGCGAGGCGAACTGCGAGGCCATCAGCCGTTCCAGCGCGCTGTACGGGCGGCCGTCGCGGCGCCGGGGCAGGGCGAGGGTGCCGATCAGCCGGCCGCCGGACTGGAGCGGCAGCATCATCGAGGGACCGAACCGGCTTCTGACCCGGGTGGTCATCCGGGGGTCGGTGGCGGAGTCCTCGATGAACACCGGCTCGCCGCCGAGCAACTGGACGAGGACGGGGGAGCCGGGGGCGATCGTCGTCCCCACGATGTCATCGGGGCCGCTCACGTCCGGATCGGGGGCCGGGTCCGTGCCCGGGTCCGTGCCCGCGTTCGTACCTGAGACCGTGCCCTGGCCGGAGCCGGAGCCGGAGCCGGAGCCGGAGCCGGAGCCGGAGCCGGAGCCGGGGTCGGGGCCGCCGTCCGTCGCGTCGTGGCCGGTCGACGCCACGACGATCTCCATACCCCCGTCGGCCGTCGGCTGGAGGATCACCCCGGCCGCCGCCCCCGCCAGGATCCTGGCCCGCTCGGCGACGGTCATCAGCGCGTCCTCGGCGCTGCTGCCGGTCAGCAGGGCCGTCGTTACGGCCGCCGCGCCCTCGATCCAGCGTTCCCGCTGGCGCGCGGTCTCGTACAGCCTGGCGTTGCCGATCGCCGTGCCGGCCTGGGACGCGAGCACCCTCAGCAGCGCCAGATCCCCTTCGGTGAAAGGGCCGCCGCGCTTCTCGGTCAGATAGAGATTGCCGAAGACCTCGGTACGGACCCGGATCGGGACGCCGACGAAGGACCGCATCACCGGATGGCCGTCGGGGACGCCCGACGAGCGGGGGTCGAGGGTGAGATCGTCGATCAGCAGCGGCCGGGGATCGCGGATGAGCAGTCCGACGATGCCCTCGTCCCCGGCCGGGAGCCGCCCGATCCGCTCTCTCTCCTCGTCGCTCATCCCGAAGGTGTAGAGGTCGGACAGGGGGCTGGGCCTGCCGGTTCGGCCGGACTCCGGGTCGATGACGCCGAGCGCGCCGTACCGGGCGCCGGTGAGCCCGGCGGCGGTGTCCACGATGTGCTGGAGGGTGGCGGGGAGTTCGAGATCGCTGCCCAGACCGACGACGGCCTCCAGCAGGACGTGCAGCGGGGGCGCGCCGTCGGGAATCCGGCCCGGCCCGGCCCCGGGGGCCGCGTCGGCACCGGGACCCGTGCCCGTGTCCGTACGGCCGGGGCCGGTGGCCCTGTCGCGGGGTTCCGCACGAGCGGGTCCCGTACCGCCGCCGGGCCCGCCCGCCGGGTCCTGCGCCGTACGCTTCGCCGGGCCGTCGTGCACGGCCTCCCCGCCTCCCCTCGCGCCGATCACGCCTACCGCGCGACCTCCGCCAGTGGATTGAGGACCAGTGGCTGGATTCGGCCCTCCAGCATCGCGCCGAGCCCGAGGATCGCACAGATGTCCGGCCGTTCGGCGATTTCCACCGGCATGCCCGTCGCGTCCCGCAGCATCTGGTCGAGTCCGGGCAGCAGCGCGCTGCCGCCGACCATGGTGATGCCGCGGTCCGCGAGGTCGGCGACCAGGTCGGGCGGGCAGTCCCGCAGTACCTTCCCGATCCCGTCGAGTACCGAGGTCAGCGGGGTGTGGATGGCGTTCCGTACCGCCGCGGTGTCGACATGGACCGTACGGGCCAGGCCGGTCGCGACGTCCCGGCCGTGGATCTCGGTGACCTCTGGGCCCTGCGACGTCAGTCCGTTACCCCTGAGGGCGAGCTGGAGGGGGCGTACGGACTGGCTGGGCAGCATCAGTTCGTGCTGGGTCCGCAGATGCTGGATCACCGCCGCGTCGATCGCGTTGCCGCCGACCGGCACCCGCTCGGCCCGGACGATCGACCCCAGGGACAACACGGCGAGCTGGGTGGTCGCCGCCCCGCACACCATGATCATGGTGGCGGTCGGCTGTTCCACCGGCAGTCCGCAGCCCACGGCCGCCGCGATCAGGGTGTCCACCAGCTCGACCCGGCGGGCCCCCAGACCGATCATGGTCTCCACGGCGGCGCGCTGGGCCAGCGGGTCGGCGTCGTGCGGCGTACAGGCCGCCGCCCGCAGCCGGGGCTTGCGGCGCAGCTGGCGGCGGAGCTTCTCGCCGAGCAGATGGCGCAGCATCCGCTGGGCCATCTCGATATCGACGACCGTGCCGCCGGAGACCGGCCGGGCCACCCGGATGTAGTGCGGCGTACGGCCCGTCATCTGCTCGGCGAGGGCACCGACGGCGATGAGGGAGCCGGTCCGGGTGTTCACCGCGGCGACGCTCGGTTCATCGACCACGAGTCCGGCGCCCTTGACGAAGACCCGGGTACGGGCGGCGCCGAGGTCGACGGCGACATGGCAACGGCGCAACTGCTCCAGACTGACGCTCACGACGATCCTCCCGAGGCGGTACGGCTGCGGTCCGGCGGCGATCCGGCGGTACGGCCGTACGACGGGCCCGGTCCGGGCGCGCGGCCGGTACGTGGTCGCACTCGCATCGTCCGTCCGGGGCGGCGGCGGCGCGCGCCGGGTGGTCCGCCCGGGTTACCGCGACGGCTGACGGGGTGTCATCGGAGGTGGGTCGGCGGCGGGTCGGAAGTGGGTCGGAGGCGGCTCAGAGCAGGCGTTGCAGCAGGCCCCAGCTGAATTCGGCGACCGCGCGCCGCTCCCCGGGCAGCGTCAAGGACAGCCGCAGGCGTGTCGGGGCGGATCCCTCCATCGGAGTCGCCGGGGCGAAGGCGCGGGCCGCCTCGTCCGCCGTGCAGGACCAGGGCGTCAGATCGTCCGCCGTACGGAGGGCGGGAGCGGGCTCCCCCTCCGCCCTGACCAGCCATTCGTTCCACACCGCGCCGCCCGGCACGGTCGCGGTCACCTCGAACCGAAGCCCCGGCCAGAGCGGCACGGGCCAGCGGTGGGCCTCGGACTCCAGATCGCCGACCCGGCGGCGTACGGACGACTCGGGCGGGCCGAGCACCGAGCGGTAGCGGCCGAGCGCGCCGCGCGGCGAACGGGGCCGGCACATCGCCTGCCAGCGGCGGTTGGCCTCGCGCATCTCGGCGGCCGACGCGCCCAGCTCCCGGCGGGCGTCCTCGACCAGGCCGGGCTGGTGGTCGGCCATTCTGCGGAGCAGGACGAGCTGGAAGTCGCGGGGGCCGAAGGGCGCGGACGTGGTCATGGCGGCCATCCTCCCCGACCCGGCTGACAGGCGCGCTGGACAGCCGACGGGGAATGTCAATCTCCCAAACGTCGATTCACTCCTGGGTGGAGAGTCCGCACAGGATCCTCACACGGCCCGTCACTTCTGACTCCTGGCGCCCCATAACCTGCGGGCGCCATGGATTACTGCCAACAGTGCCGACGACATCTCAACGGCGCCCTCGCCTGCGCGGGGTGCGGAACCCCCGCCGACGAGCTGCGCGGCGGATACCCCGCCACCGGAGGGTGGGGGGACCCCGGCACCCGTACCGGCGACTACGACCCCGGAGCCGGTCGCGGCTCGGGCGGTGGTACGGGCTTCGAACGGCCCGCGCCCGCCCCGGGTCCGGCGGGCGACGACATCATCGAACTCGGCGAGGTCTCCTGGCATACCCGGGACGGCGGTGGCGCTCCGGCGGGCGGTGGCGGTGGCCGCAGGCGCAGGCGCGGCCGTCGCGAGGACGGCGGCGGTACGGATCCGGCCCCCCGCCCCCCGGCCGGAGACAGGCGCTCCGGAGCAGAGGCGGGGGCGGCTGCCGGTGGGGAGCGGCGGCGCGCCGGGCGCCGGGCCGCCAACCGGGCCGGGACCAGGCCGACCGGGCGCCGCGCCCGCAGTCGGCGGGGCCGTAACGTCCTGGTGGGAGTGCTCGGGCTGGTACTCGCCGGGGGCGCGCTGAGCCTGGCCGAGCTGGGCCGGGAAGGCGACGGCTCCGCCCGGGTCAAGGAGAAGGACCTCAGCCGGGGCGAACCACTGCCCGAACCCGAGGCACCCGACGGCGGTACGGTCCCCGACGAACCGGACACCGTGACCGCGCGGCCCTCGGAGCACCCCGGATCCCGGGGCTCGGGACGCCCCACCGCGACCGCGACCGGGACCGGCCCGGGGGCCGGGCAGCGCCCCGGACCGTCCCCGAGCCGGACGGCCACGCCCCCGGCCGGGCCGAAGCCGTCCGACGCGCCCCGGCCGCCCACCGGGGCGCCGTCGCCCTCGGGGGTGCCGGAGCCGCCCCGGCCCAGCGACTCGGGGCCCGGGCCGACCGGGACGCCGGGACCGGTGCCGACGCCGACACCCACGCCGACGCCGACCGAGACCTGCACACCCTTCCTGTGGTGGTGCGTCTGACCGGTGGGGGCCTCCCGGGCCCGCCGGAAGGGTCGGCTACGCGGCTCCTCGCGTGCCGCCGGCTCCGGTCGCCCCGGCGGTGTCGTCGCCGGTGATGTCCCCGGCGGCACCGGGATGTGCGCCGGGGACAGCTATCACCCCCGTGGCACAGGTGACGTACGGACCGTCCGGGGCGGTGATGTCCGTGGTCGCCGTCGTCACGGCGGTGGACGCGCCGGACGAGACGGGTGGGGTGAGGGCCGTCTCGTCGCCGATCAGACGCTTCAGCAGATCCCGCAGCAGCACCCGCTCCACCGGGCTCAGCCCGGCCAGCGGCTCACGGGCGAAATGGACCGTGTTCAACGAACGGCGGAGCCGCCGGGTCGTCTCCGAGCCCGCCGCCGTCGCCGCCGCGTGCTTGACCCGGCGGTCGTTCGGATCGGGATGCCGCTCCACCAGACCGCGCAGTTCCAGCCGGTCGATGATCCCCGTGATGTTCGACGGCTCGCAGGCCATCCGGCCGGCCAGCTGCCGCATCGGCAGCGGCCCCTCCGTCAGCAGCGCCAGCACCCTCGCCTGGGCGACGGTGAGCGACTGCTCGGCCGCGGCGTGCTCGTACGCGGACAGATAGCGGGTCACGACGTCCCCGAGCAGGCGCATGAGCTCGCCCGACGCGGCGTCCTCGGTCGCGGAGTCCTCCGGGACGGCCGAGGAGCCGGGGGGCGCGGGGCGCGCGGGGCGCGCGGGGGAGTCCGGGGGCATCGGGCCGTTCGGGCGAACGGCAGTGCGTTCAGGGGGGTTGTCGGGGGCGGTGGCGGCGCGCTCAGTGGGCATACCGGCCAGCGTACTCCGATACTTGACAACATGAAATATCTTTGGGGATGATTGCTTCACCATCTGAATCTTTTTCTTCGTGAAGCGCTACCGCGCAGGAGGCCCGTCCGGATGTCCGCACTGCCGAAGACCAGTCGTGAATGGCACCTCGTCGCCCGCCCCCACGGCTGGCCGACGAAGGACCTCGTCGAACTGCGCGAGGTCCCCGTCTCCGAACTCGCGGACGGCCATGTCCTCGTACGCAACACCTACTTCTCGGTCGACCCGTATATGCGCGGCCGGATGAGCGACGCCAAGTCCTATGCCGCGCCGTACGAGCTGGACCGGCCGATGCACGGCGGCGCGGTCGGCGAGGTCATCGCCTCCCGCGCGGAGGGCTTCGCCGTCGGCGACACCGTGGCGCACCAGCTCGGTTGGCGTGAGATCGCCGCTGTGCCCGCCCGGGAGGCCCGGAAGATCGATACGTCCCTCGCGCCCGCCTCCGCCTATCTGAGCGTTCTCGGAATGACCGGCCTCACCGCCTACGCGGGGCTGACGAAGGTCGCCGGGGTGAAGGAGGGCGACACGGTCTTCGTCTCCGGCGCGGCGGGCGCGGTCGGCGGCTTCGCGGGCCAGATCGCCCGGATCAAGGGCGCCGCGCGGGTCATCGGCTCCGCCGGATCCGACGCGAAGGTGGAGCGCCTCGTCGAGGGCTACGGCTTCGACGCCGCCTTCAACTACAAGAACGGCCCGGTCGCCGCGCAGCTCGCCGAAGCCGCGCCCGACGGCATCGACGTCTACTTCGACAATGTCGGCGGCGACCATCTGGAGGCGGCGCTCGGCGCGTTCCGCACCAAGGGCCGGGCGGCGCTGTGCGGCGCGATCTCCGTCTACAACGCGACGGAGCCGGCCCCCGGCCCCAACAACCTCTATCTGGCCGTCACCAAGCAGCTCCGCCTCGAAGGCTTCCTGGTGACGGACCACTTCGGCCTGCTGCGGCAGTACATCACCGAGGCGGCGGGCTGGCTGGCGTCCGGTGAACTCGTCTACGACGAGACGGTGGTGACGGGCATCGAGAACGGCTTCGACGCGTTCCTGGGAGTCCTGCGCGGCGAGAACCTGGGCAAGATGCTGGTCGCCATCCCGTAGAGCCCGGGCTTCCGAACCGGGCCGCGCGCTGCTGCCGTCGGCGGTCTGCGGCCCGCCTGTGGCTTGTCGCGCAGTTCCTCCCCCTATGCCTTCGGCGATGGGGGGACCCCCAACCTATGCCTCGGCAATGGGGGGACCCCCAGCGCCTCGGCCCTCCGGGTGAGGCCCACACCCCCGGGCCGCGCCCGGCCGCCTGATGTTGTTCGCGGTCCGCGCCACCGTCGTGGCCGTTCGCGCAGTTCCGCCCCCTATGCCTTCGGCGATGGGGGGACCCCCAGCGCCTTGGTCCTCCGGGTGAGGCCCACACCCCCGGGCCGCGTCCGGCGGCCTGATGTTGTTCGCGGTCCGCGCCACCGTCGTGGCCGTTCGCGCAGTTCCCCGCGCCCCTAAAAGCCTCTCCCCGGCCCCGTCCCTGGGAAAAGGGGCCCGGCTTCCCACAAGGGCGACGAGAAGGGCAACCCAGGGGCGCGGGGAACTGCGCGACCAGCCACAGACGGTCTGTAGATCGCGAACAACATCAGGGCGCCGGGCGCGGCCCGGGAACGGACCCGGGGCGCGGTGCTTTTACCGGCGCCGCGCCCCGGGGTTTTCCGTGAGGGTCAGCGCGTCAGGAGCGCGCGGGCCACCAGGGCGAAGGAGCCCTTGGGGTGGTCCCGGAAGAGCGGCTCCGTGCCGATCAGGACCGCCGAGCCCCGGCTGACGACCGCCGCCGCGCCCGACGCGGCCGCCGGGCCGCCCGTGCCGTCGGCGAGGGCCCGCCAGTGGCCCGCGACCAGCGGATTGCCGGTGGCGTACCGCTGGTCGACCCGGACACCGTCACCGAGCCCGGTGAACCACACCGGCGAGTAGACGAAGGTGTGCCCCGGCGCCCCGCCGGTCAGCGCGCCACCCGCGTTGGAGACCCGGACGACCCCGTTCGCGTCGCCGTTGCCCTCGACCGCAGTCGCGGTGATCAGCCCGGCCTGGTTGCCGAACGCCGCGCCCGCCGCACCGATCCCGACATACCCGGCGCCGCTCGCGGTGAACGCGTCCCGGGCGGCCGGGGTGAGCGCCGACCAGTTCAGCCCGGTGGAGACGAAGAGCGCGTCCGCCGACTTCCAGTCGAAGCCCGCGTTGAGGACGGCCGTCGACACCGGTACGACGTCGAAGCCCATCTCCCGCAGGGCGAACTGCTCGCCGGAGGTGACCGCCGCCGCGACCCGGGTCCGCTTCAGCGGTGCGACGCCCCGGTCCCGGGTGGCGGTGAAGGCGACCCCGTAGCGGTCCGCGGCCACCGCCGCGGCCTTCCGCGCCGAGCCGGGCACGATCGCCGCGCCGTCACCGGTGCGCCGGGCCGCGACGCCCTGCCCGAGCAGGGAGTTCAGGGCGGCCAGCTCCTTCGGGTCGTCCAGCCGCAGCTTCAGATCGCCCCACGGCGCGACATAGCCCGTCGGCGCCGCGGCGGCCACCGGACGGCCCACGATCCTCGGGTCGCCGTGCTCGACCCGGTCCACCGAGGCGCCCCAGAGCAGTCCGAGGCTCCAGCCGGAGATGTCGTACATCGCCGATACGTCGGCGCTGATGTCCCGCCCGGCGGCCAGCATCACATTGGCGATGCCCCGCTTGGGCTGCCGCATGTCGACCACGTACGACCCGGCGGGGTAGACCTTGCCGCCGAGCCGGAACGGCAGTACGGCCCGCTGGACCCGGACGTCGTTGGCGACCAGATGGTCCACCAGCCGCCCGGCCGCGACACCGCTGCGCTGTCCGGCCCCCGCGGGGATCACATAGGCGCGCGGGAACGTGGTGGTGTAGACGTCCTCGGGGCCGATCCCCGGTACCCCGGGCACGGTCTCCTCGGAGACCGGCCGCTGCGCCTCGCCCGCCGCGCCGCGCCGGAAGGTCTCGATCTGGTCGGCGATGACCTGGCCCCGGTTGGTCCGGGTGAAGTCGAGGGTGGCCCGCATCGCGGCGCCCGCGATCTCGGTGTTGATGGCGGAGCGGCGGCGCAGTTCGGCCACCGGCAGGGTCTCGTAGGAGCTGCCGTTGACCCGCATCGGGAACTCGATGGTGTGGGACGCGACCGCGCCCTGGAACGGCATGTACTGCGGGGTGAAGATCGGCGGCCAGTCGTCCCAGCCCTCGGCGGAGTCGCGGAACGGGATCTCCACCGGCCGTACGCCGTCCTTCTCCGGGGTGTAGCCGAGGCCGTTGACGGCCTTCTCCATCCCCAGCGCGTTGGCGTAGGCGTTCTTCAGGAAGAGGTCGTACTCGTAGTTCTCGCCGTGCGGCGGGGTCGTCGGCTCGATCAGGGTGCCGTTGACATAGCCGTGCAGATCGAGCATGACGGCGGGCTGCTTGTCGATGGCGATCCGCCGGACGGCCCGGGTCTCGGGCTGGGTCGCGGTGATGAAGTCCCGGTTGAGGTCGAAGCCGTTGGCGTTGGCCCGGGTCCCGGCGACCCGGCCGTCCGGGTTGGCGGTGACATTGAGGTAGATCCGGTTCTTCGCCAGCAGGGAGACGGTCTCGGCGTCCTTCGCCTTCGCCAGCTCCTCGATCAGCCGCAGCGCCGCGTCGGTGCCCTCCCACTCGTTGCCGTGGATGTTGTTGTTGATGAAGACGGGCGTCTTGTACGTCTTCTTGATCCGGGCGTCCCGGGCCGCGGCGGCCGGGGCATTCTCTATTCGCTCCCGCATCCGCTCCTGTTCGCGGGCCTCCCGGTCGCTCTCGGGCGCGGTGACGGTGACGAGATACAGCTCGCGGCCCGTGGTGGAGCGCCCGGCGATCTCCACACTGACCCGGTCGCTCAGCTTCTGGAGCTCGTTCAGCTGCGGAGCGATCGCGTGGTACGGGACGAGGCCCAGCTTCAGGGACTTGTCGGCGGGGTCGGCCGGTGGTGCCGTCAGTACGGTCTTCCGGGGGTAGCCGTCGGTGCGGTGGGAGGTGTGGGCGGGCGCGGTGAGCGCGTTACGGGTGGCCGTGAGCGGGGCCCGGGAGAGCGCCGAGTCGGTCGCGCCCGTATCGCGTACGGGGTCGGGGCCGCTGCCGCCGGGCGCGCTGCCCGGTGCGGTCGGCGGCCCGGTACGTGCCGCCGCCGGGACGGGTGCGAGGAGTACGGCGACGGCGAGTGCCGTGGTGGTGACCAGAACGGGTCTGGGAATGCCCATGCGTGGTTGCCTCCGGGGATCGGGGACGACTGCTGTGACCTGAGTGCACAGGTGTGCGGATGAGTCACCGCGATCGATACGCAGGGGTCTACCGGTTGAACTCCGCAACAATCAAGAGGGATAGGCCACGTATTTCCCGGGACCGACGGCCGGCGAGGCGCCGGAACGCCTCCCGGAGGGCCCCACCGACAGCCGCTACCAGGGCGAGTGAGCCGCAGGGGCGCACCGTGTTCCGGAGGGAGAAAGCGCGGAGGCCGCGAGGTGTGAGTTGGGCGAGTGAGCCGAAGGGGCGCACCGTGTTCTGGAAGGAGAACGCGCGGAGGCCGCGAGGAACGAGCGGTCGAGCACGATCGGCTGAAGAACACGGTTGAAGCGCCCCGGAGGCGAACCGAGCCACCGAAAAAGCGGCTGAAGCGCCCCGGAGGCGAACCGAGCCTCGAAAATACAGCCGGATAGGGTCACGGCCATGAACGATCTCGGTAAGGGTTTCGGCTATCTGATGAAGGGCCAGCGCTGGGTGGTCACGCGTGGCCGCTGGCTGGGCCTGGGGCTGCTGCCCGGTCTGGTGACCCTGGTCCTCTATCTGGGGGCCCTCGTCGGTCTCTTCTTCGGCGCCGATGACTTCGTCGCCTGGGTGTCGCCGTTCGCCGACGACTGGTCGTCGCCCTGGCTGGGGATCTTCCGCGGCACCCTGACCGTTCTGACCTTCGGTCTCGGCCTCTTCCTGGCCGTGATCACCTTCACGGCCGTGACGCTGCTGGTCGGTCAGCCGTTCTACGAGTCGCTCTCCGAGGAGGTCGACCGGAGCGAGGGCGGCGCGGTCCCCGAGTCCGGTAACTCGTTCTGGCGTGATCTGTGGATCTCGGCCCGGGACTCGGTTCGGGTTCTGATCAGGGTCGCCTGCTACGGCGTGATCCTCTTCGCCCTCGGTTTCGTTCCCGTCCTCGGGCAGACGGTCGTGCCCGTTCTCGGCTTCTGCGTCTCCGGCTTCTTTCTGGCCGAGGAGTTGACCGCGGTCGCCCTTCAGCGGCGCGGCACGGTGCTGAAGGAGCGGCTGAGGCTGTTGCGGAGCAGGCGGATGCTGGCCCTGGGCTTCGGTGTTCCGCTCACCCTGGCTTTCCTGGTGCCGTTCGTCGCGGTGTTCCTGATGCCGGGCGCGGTGGCGGGCGCGACTTTGATGGCCCGTGATCTGGCTCCGCTCCCGGACGCCCCCGACGAGTCCCGGGACGGCGAGTCCGGGGACGACGGGACCGGGGACGGCGGGTACGAGCCCCGGCCGGGCGGCGGCGCCGCTCCGGAGCCGTATGCCAGGCCCGAGGGGCGGGGTTCCAACCCGTACGCCTGATTCGGCCCCGGTCATCCCACGACCCGGGCGCGGCGGACTCATAATCCGTCGCGCCCGGGTCGTGTCACGATCCGCCGTACGCCGCCGCCCGGACCGGCAGGTCCGCGACGGCCAGCCCCGGCGCCGCCGGGCCCGCCGACGCCAGCAGGGCCCCGTCCGGGCCCCAGATCGCGCTCCCGCCCCGGCAGTCGCCGCAGTCGTTCACGCCGAGCGTGTTGGCCAGGACCACATGGAGCCCGTTCTCCCGGGCCCGGACGGGGTAGACCGCGTCGAACGAGTCATTGCCCAGCTCCAGTACGGAACTCGCCAGATACACCGGCGCGCCCGCCTCCCGGGCCCGCCGCGCCACCTCGGGGAACCGGTTGTCGTAACAGGTCGCCAGGGCGAACCGGACCCCGTCCAGGGCGAAGGCCCCGTCCGTGGTGCCCGGCTCGAACAATTCCGCCTCGACCCCGTGCAGATGGCGTTTGTCGTACCGGGTCAGCAGTTCGCCGTCCGGGCCGTACACCAGTGATGTGATCGCGGTTCGCCCGGCGGCGGTCGCGACGAAGGCGTTGACCACGGCCGCCGTCCCGGTCTCCCGGCACGACGCGCGCACCGGGCCGAGCCGGACGTCGTCCTCGGCCAGGACCAGGCCGGGGTCCCGGGCGAGCAGATCGAGGTGGTAGCCGGTGACGGTGGTCTCGGGGAGGACGACGAGCCGGGCGCCCCGCCCGGCGGCCGTACGGATCAGGTCCGCGACCGCCCCGGCATTGGCCGTGACGTCGCCGGGGACCGGTGCGAACTGGGCTGCCGCGATCTTCATACGATCATCATCGCTCAGCGGTCCTCACCGGCCGCCACCCGGACGATCTCCGTGACCTGGGCGATGATGTCCAGCCGGTTGCGGACGAACTGCGGATCGGTCAGCTCCGTGGTGTTGCCGGTACCGAACGCCAGGACCGGGGTGTGGACATGGCCGCCCGGGGTGGACAGCCCCAGCCGGTCGCGCAGCAGGGTGGCCCGGTAGGCGATCTCGTTGGAGAGGTAGTTGCCCCCGCCGCCCGCCCGTGCCGTCGAGCCCGGAGTCGGCCCCTGCGGCCGGTCCACGGGCGTACCGCCGCCCGCCGGGATCTCGGTCACCGAGGTGTTGTCGTAGACCGGGAAACGGCCCGTGGGCGCGGCCGTGATCGCGGTGGCGGGCAGCGTCGACGAGGTCCACTGCGGCTGGGTCGCCGGATCGCTCACCGGGACGGTCTCCAGCCGGGACACATTGTCGTTGTCGCCGAAGCCGCCGCGCCAGGCGCCGTTGGTCCGCTCGATGTCGAAGCGGCCCGGCCGCCCCTGGCTGACCGTGGTGAACAGATCCACCTTCGGTAGATGGGGCCGCAGGGTCCGCTCGACCGTGCCGTCGGCGAAGTCCGCCCAGCGGACCGGGAAGACGGCCGTCTCGATCCGGGCCGGACCGTCCGCCGTCTCGATCATCCGGCCGTCGAGGGCGAGCGCCGTCGCCCCCGAGGGGTTGCTGATCCGGATGTCCCGGTCGAGCGTGAAGGGGTCGAAGCCGGTCAGCAGGACCCGCTTGACGTCCCGGCCGTGCTTGCCGTCCCGGGCGTCCTTCCCGTGCCCGTGGTGCCCCTTTCCGGGCAGCCGGATCGAGTCCTGGCCGCGCGACGACCGCTCCAGCCGGTCCAGCAGCCGGGCGCGCTCCGCGTCCCCGAGCCCGAACGCGGGCCGCCACTGCCGCAGTTCCCGGCTCATCGCCAGCCGCGCCCAGTACAGCGGCCGGTCGTCGTCCCGGCTCAGATCGCCCACCAGCGGTCCCCGGCCCTGTGCCCGGTCCACGGCCCGCTCCCACAGGGCGGCGCCGTGCCGGGCGACCGCCTTCTCCGCCTGACGGTACGAGCAGGCCCCGGCCAGGGCCCGGACCAGGGCGGGGGCCGCGGTGTCGAAGCCGGAGCGCCGCAGGATCTCCCCGGGTACGGCCCGGTCCAGCCTGGCCTCCTCGACGGTCGCCGTCGCCGGTGCCGCGCCGGGGTCCGCGGGGGCCGGGGGAGCGGCCTGCGCGGGTACGGCCAGGGCCAGTGAGACCACCACGGCGGTGGCCGCGGTCAGCAGGGCGGGGACCCGGGCGGGGACACGAGCGGATATCGGGAACACGGTGGTGATCCTTCCGTTGGACGGGTGGCGGAAGTATCGCCTCGGACCGGCCCCGCTGGCTATGTGATCGTCCCCGCCCGTCCCCCGCTCGCCCGGGGACGGGCCGCGTAACCCGCCCGCCCCGCGCTTACCACCGGCCGTACGGGTGTCCTCGCCGTCACCGGAACCGGTCGCCGGAACGCGGTTGCCGGGCCCGGATCACCCGGCGCCCGGCACCCCGCCGTCCCGCCGTTCCGTCAGATCACTTCGGCTCGGCCGGTGCCGTGATGTTCCGGTACGCGATCTCCGCCAGCGCGCTCTGCCCGTCCTTGCTCGGATGGAACCAGTCCCACCGGCTGAGCAGATCGCCGTCGAAGCGGTACGAGAACACGGCGCCCCCGTCGTAACGGCACCGCTCGTCCTTCCCGCAGACGTCCTTCAGGATCGCGTTGTACTCCACCACCCGCCGCTGTACCCGGTCCCGGCGCTCGGTGGCCGCGGCGCCCAGGTCCTGGGCGTCGCCCAGCATCGAGGAGCAGATCCCCAGCTTCCAGATCTGACGCCCGATCGGGTCCTCCCGGCCCGTCTCCCACAGCCGCTTGAGGTTCGGCACGCTCGATACGTAGACCTGGCTCTTGGGCGAGGTCCGCCGCAGCTCGCGCAGCGCGCCGGTGAACGACGCCCGGAAGTCCGCCGGGGGCGTCATCCGGTCGGCCGAGTCGCTGCACGCGTCGTTCGCGCCGACCATCACCGTCACCAGCTCGGGTTTACGGGCCGCCGCCTCGGCCATCTGGGCGGGCAGATCGTCGACCTCGGCACCCGTCTTGGCGAAGTTCCAGGTCCGCTCGGAGACCCCGGCCGCGGTACCGAGCAGCCGCAGCGCCACACTCCGTACCTCCGTGTCGGTCCCGGTCGACCAGGACGACTCGGGGCAGTCGGAGAGCACCACACAGGCGTTGAAACTGCGGGTGATGGAGTCGCCCACGGCCGCGATCGAGCCGGGGCTGCGGTCCCAGACGAACCCCGGCGGCTTCTGCCCGGGGGCGGACTTGCTCCGGGTCTCCGACGAGTCCTCGCAGCCGGTGGCGGCGAGCGCCAGCGCCAGCGCCGCGGCCGTCCCCGCGGCGGCCAGGCGCCGCCGCCGTCCCCGCCGTCCGGCGGTCCCCCGGGAGCCGGGTCCCTCGATGGTCGTACTCTTCGTGGTCGTCGTATCCGGGTGTTGGTCACGCATCCCGGTGTCCCCTCCGTGTCGATGCCCCCGAGGTCCTGCCGAGTGAAAGCTTGGTGCGCACAGCCCGTCGGACCGACATTACGTCACCCCGTGGGCGCCCACTCACGGTAGCTTTTTCCCCGTCGGCCGGAGGCATCGTGCCGATCGGCTCCGGTAAATTACATCACGTCACATACTGTCCCTTTTGTGGAGATTCGCTGTTGATGATGTTTACTGAGAGCGCTGGGAAGGCGATCCTCGTCCCACACTGGAGGTCCCGGTGACGACACGCGGCGTTCTCTACGTCCACTCCGCTCCGCGCGCGCTCTGTCCGCACGTCGAATGGGCGGTCGCGGGCGTACTCGGCGTACGGGTACAGCTCGACTGGATCCGGCAGCCCGCGTCCCCGGGCACCTGGAGAGCCGAGCTGTCCTGGCGGGGCGAGGTGGGGACCGCCTCCAAACTGGCCTCCGCGCTCCGCGGCTGGCATCTGCTCCGGTTCGAGGTGACCGCCGAGCCCTGCGCCACCGCCGAGGGCGAGCGCTACAGCGCGACCCCCGAACTCGGCATCTTCCACGCCGTGACCGGGATCCACGGCGACATCATGATCCCGGAGGACCGGCTCCGCGCCGCCATGGTCCGCTCCGCCGGGGGCGAGACCGATCTGGAGTCCGAGCTGTCCAAGCTGCTCGGCAAGCCGTGGGACGACGAGCTGGAGCCCTTCCGCTACGCGGGCGAGGGCGCGCCGGTCCGCTGGCTCCACCAGGTCGTCTGACCGCCCGCCCGACCCGACGGGAGGGCCCGTACGACAGAAGGGCCCGTACGGTCGGTGAGACCGTACGAGCCCGTGCCCGGCCCGGGTGGACCGGCGACCCCGGAGGGGGCCGTCACATCACGCCGTGCGGAACGCCAGCACCACGTTGTGGCCGCCGAAGCCGAACGAGTTGTTGATCGCCGCGATCGTGCCCTCGGGCAGCGTCCGGGGCTCGCCGCGGACGATGTCCGCGTCGACCTCGGGGTCCAGCTCGTCGATGTTGATCGTCGGCGGGGCCGTCCGGTGGTACAGCGCCAGTACGGTCGCCACGGTCTCGATACCGCCCGCGCCGCCCAGCAGATGACCCGTCATCGACTTGGTCGCCGAGACGGCCACATGGTCGAGGTCGTCCCCGAGGACCTGGCGCAGCGCCTTGACCTCGGCGACATCGCCCAGCGGGGTGGAGGTGGCGTGCGCGTTGAGGTGCGCGATCTGCTCCGGCTTGAGGTCCGTGGTCGCCAGCAGGCCCCGCATCGCGGCGGCGATACCCCGGCCGGTGGGCTCGGGCTGGGCGATGTGGTGGCTGTCGGCCGACAGGCCCTGGCCGAGGACCTCGCAGTAGATCTTCTTGGCGCCGCGCCGGGCCGCGTGCTCGGCGGACTCCAGGATCACGACGCCCGCGCCCTCGCCGAGGACGAAGCCGTCCCGGGCGGTGTCGTACGGCCGCGAAGCCTTCTCGGGCTCGTCGTTGTTCTTGGACATCGCCATCATGTTGGCGAAGGCGGCCACCGGCAGCGGGTGGATCGCCGCCTCCGTACCGCCCGCGACCACGACATCGGCCCGGCCGGTACGGATCATCTCGACCGCGTAGCCGATCGCCTCGGCGCCCGAGGCACAGGCCGATACGGGGGTGTGCACCCCGGCCCTGGCGTTGACCTCCAGGCCCACATTGGCGGAGGGGCTGTTGGGCATGAGCATGGGCACGGTGTGCGGGGAGACCCGGCGCGCGCCCTTCTCCTTCAGTACGTCGTACTGGTCGAGCAGGGTCGTTACTCCGCCGATACCGGACGCGATGACCGTACCGAGCCGGTCCGGGTCGAGACCGGTCTCGTCACCGGCGGGAGCCTCGTAGCCCGCGTCCGCCCAGGCTTCCCGGGCCGCGATCAGCGCGAACTGCGCCGAGCGGTCCAGTCGGCGGGCGAGCGGCCGGGGCAGGACCTCCGAGGGGTCCACGGCCGCCGTGGCGGCGATCCGTACGGACAGTTCGCCGAAGAGTTCGGGGTCGAGCGCCTTGGCTCCGGAGCGCCCGGCGAGCAGGCCCTCCCAGGTCGATGCGCTGTCGCCACCCAACGGTGTGGTTGCGCCGATACCGGTGACGACCACGGTGCGATTGGTCGAGTTCATCGGAATTCTTTCTCCACGTGTAGGGGGTGCTGAATGTCCCGGCGCCACCGGAGAGGTGGCGACAAGCGCGATCGGACCTCGGCTGTCGGTCAGCTCTGGTGCTTGAGGATGTACGAGGCGGCGTCGCCGACGGTCTTGAGGTTCTTGACGTCGTCGTCGGGGATCTTGACGTCGAAGCGCTCTTCGGCGGCGACGACGACCTCGACCATGGAGAGCGAGTCGACGTCCAGGTCGTCGGTGAAGGACTTGTCCAGCTGGACGTCCTCGACCGGGATCCCGGCGATCTCGTTCACGATCTCGGCGAGACCCTCGACGATCTCTTCCTGAGTGGCGGCCATGTGGCGCTCCTTCGATTCTGTGCTGTGTTGTCTGGCGGTTGCCCGGCGGTTGGACGCCAGGGGGTGGCGTCCGGGAATCCGGCCGCCGGTTCCGGAAGATCCGGAGTGACTAGGGGAGGGTAACGACCGTCGCCGCGTATACGAGACCCGCCCCGAAGCCGATGACGAGCGCCGTGTCGCCGCTCTTGGCCTGACCGGTCGCCAGCAGCCGCTCCATCGCGAGCGGGATCGAGGCGGCCGAGGTGTTGCCGGTGGTCTCGACGTCACGGGCGACCGTGACGTGCTCCGGCAGCTTCAGGGTCTTCACCATCGAGTCGATGATCCGCATATTGGCCTGGTGCGGAATGAAGACATCCAGGTCGTCGGCGGTGATCCCGGCGGCGTCCAGCGCCTGCTGGGCCACCTTCGCCATCTCGAAGACGGCCCAGCGGAAGACCGCCTGGCCCTCCTGGCGGATGGCGGGGAACTTCTCCACCGAGCCGTCGCGGTAGTCCGTCCACGGCACGGTCTGCTTGATGGTCTCGGACTTGTCGCCCTCCGAGCCCCAGACCGTGGGGCCGATCATGGGCTCGGTGGCGGGGCCCACGACCACCGCGCCCGCGCCGTCACCGAAGAGGAAGGCCGTCGCCCGGTCCTCCAGATCGGTCAGATCGCTCAGCCGCTCGACCCCGATGACCAGGACGTGCTCGGCGGAACCGTCGGTGATCATGCCCTTGGCCAGGGTGAGCGCGTAGCCGAAGCCCGCACAGCCGGCCGAGATGTCGAACGCGGCGGGCTTGATCGTGCCCAGCCGGTCGGCGATCTCGGTGGCGACCGCCGGGGTCTGCTGGAAGTGCGAGACGGTGGCGACGATGACCCCGCCGATCTGGTGCGGCTCCACCCCGGCGTCGGCCAGCGCCTTCCCCGACGCCTCCAGCGACATCGCGGTGACGGTCTCCTCGTCGGAGGCCCAGTGGCGGGTCGCGATGCCGGACCGGGACCGGATCCACTCGTCCGACGAGTCGATCGTCTCCAGGATCACGTCATTGGGCACGACCCGGACGGGCCGATAGCCGCCGACGCCCATGATCCGCGCGTACGGAGCGCCCTTGCCGGGCTTGATCTTCGCCATGTGTACGGCTCTCCTTGTCCAGATCCGGGCCGCGTCAGGCCGCCGGGCCGGTGTGCTCGGCGATCAGCTCGCGCGCCGCGGCGAGATCGTCCGGAGTCTTCAGCGCGAGGGTCTTCACACCCGGCAGGGCCCGCTTCGCGAGCCCGGTGAGCGTGCCACCGGGGCAGAGCTCGACCAGTGCCGTGACGCCCAGCTTCTGGAACGTCTCCATGCACAGGTCCCAGCGGACCGGGTTGGCCACCTGCCCCACCAGACGGGCGATGACCTCCTCACCACCGGTGACGACGGCGCCGTCCTTGTTCGAGACGTACGAGATCTTCGGGTCGGTGACCGTGAGACGCGTCGCCGCCTCTTCCAGTGTGGCCACCGCGGGAGCCATATGGGCGGTGTGGAACGCGCCCGCCACCTTCAGCGGTACGACGCGCCGGACACCCTCCGGCTTGTTCTCGGCCAGGGCGGCCAACTGCTCCGCCGTACCGGCGGCCACGATCTGCCCGGCGCCGTTCACATTGGCCGGGGTCAGCCCGAGGCCCTCCAGATGACCGACGACCACATCGGCGTCGCCGCCGAGCATCGCCGCCATACCGGTCTCGGTCACGGCCGCGGCCTCCGCCATGGCGAGCCCGCGGGTCCGGACGAAACGCAGCCCCGACTCCTCGTCGAGCACCCCGGCGAGCACGGCGGCGGTGATCTCACCGACGCTGTGGCCCGCGACGGTGTGCGGCCGTACGTCGCCGAGCGCGTGCGCGGCCAGCAGCCCGGCGGCCACCAGCAGCGGCTGGGCCACCGCGGTGTCCCGGATCTCGTCCGCGTCGGCCTCGGTGCCGTAGTGGGTGAGATCCAGGTCGACGGCGGCGGACCAGGCGGCGAGCCGGTCGGAAACACCGGGAAGGTCGAGCCAGGGGGTCAGGAAGCCGGGCGTCTGAGCGCCCTGGCCGGGAGCGACGAGTACGAGCACTCTCACACTCTCTCTTGTATGCCGTCCCCGACGCCCGTGGGGACAGGGACGAAGAACCGCCAGGGGAATTGTGGGTGTCCAACAAAAGTCTAGGCTTGCGGATCTCCGTCGGCCAAGCGCCCGAGGATGAGCGCGATTCGCAGGGTGAACGCCGAGCGGACATCGGAGGGTGACCATCCGGTGACATCGGTCACACGTCGCAGCCGGTAGCGCACGGTGTTGGGATGGACGAAGAGCATCCGGGCCGCGCCCTCCAGACTGCTCGCCTGCTCCAGATAGACGCTGAGTGTCTCCAGCAGGGCGGAGCCCGCCTCCTCCAGTGGTCTGTAGATCTCCTCCACCAGCTGTTCACGAGCCGCCGGATCCGCCGCGATCGCCCGCTCCGGCAGCAGATCGTCCGCCAGTACCGGACGCGGCGCGTCCTGCCAGGCCGAGCACGCCTTCAGACCCGCCGCGGCGGCCTGCGCGGACCGTGTCGCGGTCAGCAGATCGGGCACCACGGGCCCGGCCACCACCGGACCGGCCGCATACGGCCCGATCAGGGCCTTCGCCACCTGGAGCGGATTGTCGCTGCCGCCCGCGATCACCACCAGACGGTCGCCCAGCACCCCCGTCAGCACCTGGAGCTTGGCATGCCGGGCGGCCCGGCGGATCGCCTCCACGGTCAGCTCGCTGTCCCCGTCCGGGGCGGTACCGAGGATCACGCAGACATGCTCCGGCGCGTTCCAGCCCAGGGCCGCGGCCCGGGACACCGCGCCCTCGTCGGCCTCGCCCGACAGCACCGCGTTCACCACCAGCGACTCCAGCCGGGCGTCCCAGGCGCCCCGGGCCTCCGCCGCCTGCGCGTACACCTGGGCGGTGGCGAAGGCGATCTCGCGGGCGTACACCAGCAGCGCCTCCCGCAGCACCGCCTCGTCACCGGGGGCCGCGACCTCCTCGATCGCGGTCTCCATCACCTCGATCGTGGTCCGCACCATCTCCACGGTCTGCCGGAGCGTGATCGCCCGGGTCAGCTCCCGGGGCGCCGTCCCGAACACATCGGTCGAGATGGCCTGCGGGGTCTCCGGATGCCGGAACCACTCGGTGAACGCGGCGATACCGGCCTGGGCGACCAGACCGATCCACGACCGGTTCTCCGGGGGCATCGCCCGGTACCACGGCAGCGTCTCGTCCATCCGGGCGATGGCGTTGGCCGCCAGCCGCCCCGAGGACTGCTCCAGGCGCTTCAGGGTGGCGGAATGAGGGTGGGCGTCGTTCGATCCAGGTTCGGGCACATGACCAAGACTGCCTTATCCGCGGCGGGGCAGGGCCCGCCGGGGCCGAACCGGCGCCGCCCGCGCAAGCTACCGTGTCGTCCGTGATCGACGTACGCCGCGCCGCGCAGCGCTACCCGGGCGGGGAGCCCGGCAACGGTATCGAGACCGCCCACGCCTTCTCCTTCGGGCCGCACTACGACCCGGCGAACCTCCGCTTCGCCGGCCTCATCGCCTGCAACGAGGAGCGGCTGGCGGCGGGCGCCGGATTCGCCGAACACCCGCACAGCCATACCGAGATCGTCACCTGGGTCGCCGAGGGCGAACTCACCCACGAGGACGGCACCGGCGCCGCCACCACCGTCCGCCGGGGCGACCTCCAGCGGCTCGGCGCGGGGGACGGCGTACGCCATGTCGAACGGAACGCGGGCGACCGGCCGCTGGTCTTCGTCCAGATGTGGCTGATGCCGCTGGAGCCCGGAGGCACCCCCGCGTACGAGATCGTCCGGGACGTCACCGACACCGAGCCCTACGACCTGCCGCAGGCGGGCGCGGCGCTCCACGTCCGGCGCCCGGCGGCCGGGGCGAGCGCCCGGATCCCCGACGCCACCGCCGCGTACCTCCATGTCGTCCACGGCGAGATCGCCCTGGCGGGGGAGATCCTCGGGCCCGGCGACTCGGCCCGCCTCACCGACGAGGAGGGCCTGACGTTCACCGCCTCGGCCACCGGGGCGGCGGAAGTGCTGATCTGGGAGTTCCCCGGGATGCCGGGGTAAGGGCGCGGGCCGGGGCCGTAGGTCCGTCAGGCGGTACGCAGCTCCGCCAGCACCGCGTCCGTGAACCGGGGCCACGCCTCGACCGCCCACGGCCCGAACGCCCGGTCCGTCAGCGCCACACACGCCGCGCCCGCGTCCGGATCGACCCACAGGAACGTCCCCGACTGCCCGAAGTGCCCGAACGTCCGGGGCGACGACGAAGCGCCCGTCCAGTGCGGCGCCTTGCCGTCCCGGATCTCGAAGCCGAGCCCCCAGTCGTTCGGCGTCTGCCGTCCGTACCCCGGCAGCAGCCCGGCGAGCCCCGGCCAGGACACGGTCATCGCGTCCCGTACCGTCCGCGCGTCCAGCAGCCTGGGCGCCTGTACCTCGGCCGCGAACCGGGCCAGATCGTCCACCGTCGACACGGCGTCCTTCGCCGCCGAACCCTCCAGGGCCGTCGCCGTCATCCCCAGCGGTTCCAGCACCGCCTGCCGCAGATACTCCGGGAACGGGATGTCCGTCGCCTTCGCCACATGGTCGGCCAGCACCTCGAACCCGGCGTTGGAGTAGATCCGCCGGGTTCCCGGATCGGCGCTCACCCGGTGCTCGTCGAAGGCCAGCCCCGAGGTGTGCGCCAGCAGATGCCGTACGGTCGACCCGGCGGGCCCGGCGGGCTCGTCCAGCTCCACCGCGCCCTCCTCGAACGCCACCAGCACCGCGTAGGCGGCCAGCGGCTTGGTCACCGACGCCAGCGGAAAACGGTGCCCGGTCGGCCCGTGCCGCCCCACCACGGTCCCGTCGGCCCGCACTACGGCGGCGGCTGCGGTGGGAACGGGCCATGTCTCGGTGATCGCCAGGCTTTCCATACGTACGAGCCTAAACCGTGCCCCGCCCGCCCCTTTCGGCTGCCCGGCCTTGCCTGGAGCGCACTCCAAGGCCCTAACGTGGCGCCATGACCCTGACCGACACCCCACCCGACCGGCGGCCGGGCGTCGACCTGTGCGCCGCGCGACCCGGCCACCCCCGCCCGGACGGGCAGGACCGCTACACCATCGGCGAGGTCGCCGCCTGGACCGGGATGTCCGCGCACACGCTCCGCTGGTACGAGCGGATCGGACTGCTCCAGTACGTCGACCGCTCCCACACCGGCCAGCGCCGCTTCACCAACCGCGACCTCGACTGGCTCTCGTTCGTCGGCAAACTCCGCCTCACCGGCATGCCGGTCGCCGACATGGTCCGCTACGCGGAACTCGTCCGGCTCGGCGAGCACACCTTCGACGAGCGGGCGGAGCTGCTGGAACACACCCGCCGCGAAGTCCGCGCCCGGATCGCCGAACTCCAGGACACCCTGGCGGTCCTGGACCACAAGATCGAGCTGTACGGCGGCAAGGACCCGTCCTGACGCCGGACTCTCCGGTGCGCGGCGCCCGTAGGGGCCGGTGCGGTCGTATTCCGCCCGCGCGCCGCCGGTGGCTTGTCGCGCAGTTCCCCGCGCCCCTCAAGGGCGATGCCCTCCCATGCGCGGGCAGGGGAGCAACTACGCCCCCAGGCGTAGGGGGCGGAGCTGCGCGAGTGACCACCGACGGGCCGCGGGTGAGACACACAACGGTCGGGCCCGTGGTCCCGGGGGAGCCGGAAGGCGCGTACTAGGGGGTCGAGGAAGGCGTCGGCCGCCGACCGGGAAGGCGCTGACCGTCCGGACGGCGGCCGACGCCTTCCTCGACTCGCTCACCAACCCGAACACGTCGAGAACGTCCGCCGGTACTTCAAACCCTCGGCGGCCGCCATCGCGGACGTCCCCGCTCTGCCCCGGCCCGGGGACGCCCGCCGCTGACCCGCGCGCGGAGCGGTGCGCTCCGGCGCGCTCCCCGGCGGGGCTGTTCGTCCTGGTGGCGGGGCTGGTGAACTGGTTCACGGCCAGGCCCCGCGGTGCACCGCCCTGCACGCCGACACCGGCCACCCGCACCGGCCCCTGGGTCACTCGGCCGGTGCGCGGGCCGAAGGGCCCGGTCGCTCAGGTTCCGCCGGGTTTGCCCGTCGAGACCAGCAGGAGGACGGACGAGCCCGGTGCCACCGGTGCCGCGCCGCCCCGGGGCTGACTGCTGATCACCTGCCCGGCGGGAGCGTTCCAGTCCGTGTGCCGCATGATCGTGCAGCTCAGTCCGAGTCCGCGCAGCAGGCTTCCGGCCTGTTCGACCGGCATGCCGGCCAGGTCCGGCAGCGCGATGCCCGCTCCCGCGGTCTGCTCCCGCTCCTGTGTCGGAGTCGCATCGGCGCTTCCGCTCTTGGGGGCGCCGGTGGCGAGCGGGGTGCACGCCCCGTTCGCCGATGGGGACAGGGACGGGGAGGCGACGGGCGCGGGCGGCACGGGCTTCAGCGCGAAGAACCCCACCGTGGCGCCTGCCAGCACGCAGCACGCCGCAGCGGTGCCGAGGAGCGCCCGGCGGGTGCGGCTGCGGCTGACGGCTCGCTCGATCGCGGCCGCGTCGACGACCGGCGCCGTCGGCCCGTCGGCGAAGGAGGCCACCGCGGAACGCAGCTCGGCTTCGAGGCCCGGCTCGAACGGGGCCGGTCCGGACGACGTGTTCCTCACTTCGTACCTCCGAAAGCGGCCGACGGCGTGTGCGGCGCCTGGGCGCCCGATACGGAATCGCGCAGCTTGGCCAGGCCGCGGGCGAGCTGGGACCTCACCGCACTCGAAGAGATGTCCAGGACGTCGGCGACCTGCCGGGCGTCCAGATCGTGCAGGTAGTACAGGACCACCACGCTGCGCATGCCCATCGGCAGCCCGAGCAGTGCCTCGATCAGTTCCGCGCGCAGATCCACCTGCCCGAACCGGTCCCGGGGGTCGGCCGTCTCGGGCACCCCCGACAGCCCGGGGCGCTCGCCCCGGCGCGACAGCCGCCGCCATCGGTCGTTGGCCAGGTTGACCAGCACTTTGCGCACGTACGCCTCCGGCGAGTCCGCCACCGCGACCTTCCGCCACTGTCGGCACGCCCGCTCCAGCGCCTCCTGCACCAGATCCTCGGCCACGTGCACGTCGCCGGTCAGCGCATACGCGGTGCGGAACAACGCTCCCGACCGATGTGCGACGAACTCCGTGAATCCGTCGCCCGGACCGCTCCTGCGAAACCTCACTCGCCGACCTCCTCTCCTCGTCCCGATCACTGCCCCCATGACGGCGGAACGGGGCCGAGTGCTGCACCGAGCCGCCGGCGGTGACGTGAATCACAGCCGGGACGGAAGGGTGTCCCAGGGCCTCGCGCCGCTGCCGCCCGGGGTGCGGGCGGGGCCCGGCAAAGCGGAGGGCCGCCGGGCGGGCGGCCCGCAGTCGGCCGAGGAGAACGGGGGCGCCTCTTGCCGGATACTACGGTGACCGTACTACGGTGTGCCGGGTGAAGAACAAGCGTTCCATGCAGGAGCCGACCTTCCTCCTTCTCACCGCACTCGCCGACCGGCCGCGCCACGGCTATGCGCTCGGGGACGAGGTCGCCGCGATCTCCGACGGTCGGGTGCGACTGGGCGCGGGCAGCCTCTACGGCACCCTTGACCGCCTGCTGGCTGAGGGGCTGATCCGCGTCGAGCGTGAGGAGACGGTGGACGGACGCCCCCGACGCGTGTTCACCCTCACCCCGGACGGAGAACAGTCGCTCAGGACCGAGGCCGACCGCCTGCGCTCCGCCCTGCGCGAGGCGGACCGCCGCCTGGCGGCACCCCGGACCCGTTCCGCGGGAGGCTCGGCATGACCTGGAAGCACCCCTGAACGCCTGGTTTCTCCGGCGGGCCCTCGCGCTCTACCCGTCCTCGTACGGCACCGGCGCGCTCACGGAGGTGACCGACTTCGCCGCCCGCCGGATCGCTCTCCGGTCCGGCCGGAGGGCTGCGCGAGGTGGCCGACGTCGCCGGGCACGGAGTCCGGGTCCGGCCCGGCCTGGGCTCCCACCGCCCGACGGGCCGGGCGGTAGAACGCCCCGTACCGGGACGCCTGCTCATCCGTCAGAAACTCGACCGGCACCCCGGACCTCCAGGCAGTTGATCAACACGACTGCCGAAGGTTCAACCACCACGGAACCGCAGGTCAACGGGCTCCGGAGAGCACGGAGGGCTTAGCGCCGGTTTTCGTTCCGATGTTCCTCAACCCCCTGCTACGCCGGGTACAGCGCGTAGAGCGCGAAGGCCGTCGCCAGTGCGGCCGCCAGCGCGCGGGTCGCCGGGCGGGCCCGGTGCCACGGGGGCTCGAAGACCCTTACGTACCGGCCGATCAGCAGCAGCAGCCCCGCGAACATCGGCAGCCACGCCATCCGCGCCACCACCCAGCCCAGGGTGTCCGGCGCCGTTGTCAGGCCGGGGAGCGCGCCCGCGTACGAAGCCGGGACCGCCGCCGCCAGCATCGCCGTCTGGTGCCAGCACAGGATCGTCATCGCCGACAGATTGACCACCACGACCGGCGCCCACAGCCCCGGCCGCCGCGTCAGCAGCGCGCCGAGCCGGTCGCGGAGCAGGATCGCCGCCCCGCTCTGCGCCGCCGCCAGCGCCAGGACCAGCAGCGACGGCGGATGCGAGTTGGTGCGCGGCTCCCCGGGGACGCCGACCATGGACGCCGGATAGCCGAAGAACAGCAGCAGTACGGCGAACAGCGCCACGCCACCGATCAGCAGGACCCGGGCCCGTACCCGGTCGATCCGGCCCTCGCCCCAGATCACGCCCAGCTGATAGGCGAAGAGCCACCCCGGCAGGATGTTGAGCACGCTCAGCCACGACGGCACGGAATCGCTCCACGGCCCGTACCGCAGCAGATCGACCACCGCGACGATCAGCAGCAGCGGGGCCGCCGCCCGGATCCCCAGCGCCCGGGAGGCCCGGACGCAGTACGGGGTCAGGGCCGTGACGACCGTGTAGACACCGACGAACCAGAGCGGCTGGACCACCAGCGTCGACCCGGTACGCAGCGTCGTCCCCGGCACGCCCAGCGCGTACAGCACCGGGATCAGGACCGCCCAGACGGCCGCCACCCCGAGAACGGGCCGCCCCAGCCTGGCCACGCGGCCCCGCAGCCAGGCGGCGGCCGAGCCGGTCCTGCGGTGGTAGGAGCGGACGGAGGCGTACCCGCCGACCAGGAAGAAGATCCCCAGCAGTTGGAGTACCCAGCTCACCGGGGCGAAGAAGCCGAAGGCGCTCAGCGGGCTGGCATTGCGCAGGGCGCCGTCGCCGCCGAGTTCGAGCCCGCCGAGCAGCCAGTGCCCGAGCGGTACGGCGAGCAGCGCGATCGCCCGCAGCCCGTCGATCGCGCGGTCCCGGCCGGCGGGGGTCCGGCGCTCGATCTTCCCGGCGAACGCGGTGTACGAGGCGAACCGGCGGGGCGGGCGGGTCGGCCGGACGTGGTGGGCGGTCGTCATCGGGACTCTCCCCGGGCGATCGCGGCGAAGGCGCGGAGCGAGTCGGTACCGGGCGCGAAGTAGCCGTCGTGGCCCGCCGCCTCCCGCGCCGGGACCCGGCGGGCGCCGAACCCGCCGGAGACGGGGTCCTCGCCGTGGCCCAGCCCGAGGAGTTCGACGTTCGGCACCCGGGCGATCCAGTCGTCCGCGTTCCTGGCGGCCCATACCCGGGCGTCGGTGTCCAGGTCGGCGACGGAGTCCGCGCGCATCCCCGGCGCGCCGAGCACGACGATGTCCGAGGCGTGCGCGTCGGCGGCGGCGAGACCGCAGACGACGGAGCCGTAGCTGTGGCAGAAGAGACTCGGGCGGGGCGCGCCGACGGCGGTCAGGCCCCGGGTGAAGCGGGCCAGCCGAGGGGCCCCGGCCTCGGCGAGACCACCGGTGGCGGCATCGATCCCGACACCGACGGGGGTGGTGTAGCCGGTCCACGCGATCACGGCGGTCCCGCCGTTTCGACCGGCGGCGGGCCCGGTGGTCCGTACGGTCGCGTCCCGCAGGGCCTTCGCCATGCCCGCGACCACCCGGTGGCCCTTGCCCGGCCGGTCGAAGCTTCCCGCGTCGGTGTCCGAACCCGGTACGACCACCGCCACCCGGCGGGCCGTGGCCAGATCCCCGTACACCTCGGCGACCTGCCCCCGGCCGCGCGGGTCGAAGGCCAGGACGCGGCGGCCGTCGCGGGCCAGCCGTTCGTACGGGGTACCGCGCACGGCCCGCGCGTTGGCCTCGTACCGCAGGGCGACCGGTACGCCGTCGAGGTTGCCGACGATCAGCGGATGCCGCGCCACGAGCAGCCGGCGCTCGGCGGGCGTCAGGCCCGCGAAGAAGGCGGCGACCCGCTCGGGCTCGGTTTGCGCCGGGTCAGGCAGCGCCCGCCCCAGCGACCGGTCGGCGCTCCACGCGGCGGCGCCGGGCGGCGGCCCGGTGACGGGCCGCTGCGCGTTCCCCGAAGCCCAGCCCGCGGTACCCGCGACGGCGGAGACGGCGAATACGACCCCCAGCAGAACCCTCTTGAACCGGCGCATCGCCGTTCCCCTCCCTCAGCCACCCACGCCGGTGCGGGGGTGCGACGGAGGGAAGGTAGGAACGGAACGCCTCCCGGTACGTCCCACCGGGGAGCCAACGCGTATGTCATACCGGAGTAGGGGCGGGCCCATCCCGTCCCGCTGGTTCAGGGGCGGGCGGGTGAGGGCTGTCAGGGGAACCGCGCGACAAGCCACGGCCGGTTCGCGGGCCGCGAACGACATCAGCCTGCGGGGCGGAGCCCGGGTAGTGGGCGTTGCCCAGGAGGGCCGAGGCGCTGGGGGTCCCCCATTGCCGAAGGCATAGGGGAGGAACCGCGCGACAAGCCACGGCCGGGCCGCGGGCCGCGAACGCCCGGCTCTACGGCCGCGTTCGCGCGAGGCGCCTCGGCCTGTCACCGGCGGGGGAGCTATGGGGCAATGGGGGGACCCGGTGCCCCCTGAACCGGCCCCGGCTCACTCTCCCGGCCGGACCAGGCCCGATTCGTAGGCGAAGACGACGGCCTGCGCGCGGTCGCGGAGGTCGAGTTTGGCCAGGACCCGGCCGATATGGGTCTTCACCGTCTGTTCCGCGACGATCAGCCTCGCCGCGATCTCCTGGTTGGACAGGCCCCTGGCGATGAGTTCCAGTACCTCCGTCTCACGGGGCGTCAGGCCCTTGAGACGCAGGGACGGGTCCCGGCGCGGCGCCGGGCGCTGGGCGGCGAAGTCGGCGATCAGACGGCGCGTCACCGAGGGCGCCAGCAGCGCCTCGCCCGCCGCGACGATCCGGACCGCCGAGATCAGGTCCGCCGGGGGAGCGTCCTTGAGGAGGAAGCCCGACGCCCCGGCGCGCAGCGCCTCGTACACATAGTCGTCCACGTCGAAGGTGGTGAGCATCAACACCTTGGGGAGGCGGGTCGCCCCCGTCGACGGGTCGAGGATCGCCCGCGCCGCCGCGAGACCGTCCATCTCGGGCATCCGGACGTCCATCAGGACCACGTCCGGGTGGACGGTTTTGGCCACTTCCACCCCGGCCCGCCCGTCCGCCGCCTCGCCCACCACGTCGATATCGGGCTGCGCGGCGAGCAGCGCCGCGAATCCGGCCCGGACCATGGCCTGGTCGTCGACGATGATCAGGCGGATCGTCACGCGGTCCCCTCCCCCGTCCCGGGCCCGGTCAGCGGCAGACGCGCGGCCACCCGGAAACCGCCGTCGGGCAGCGGACCGGTGTCCAGTGTGCCGCCCGTCAACCGTACGCGTTCCCGCATACCGACCAGGCCGTGGCCGGTGCCCGCCGGCTCCAGGGGTCCGGCGGCCGGTTCAGCGGGGGGACCGTTGACGATCAGGACCGTCAGATCGGTGCCGTCGGAGAGTACGGAGACCCGGGTGGCCGCGCCCGGCGCGTGCCGTACGACATTCGCCAGGGCTTCCTGCGCGATCCGGTACGCCGACAGATCGACCGTCTGCGGTACGGCCTCCGGCCCGGTGCTGAGGGACAGTTCCGCGGGCACCCCGGCCCGGACGGTGGCCTCCACCAGCTGCTGGATCCGGTCGATCCCGGGCTGCGGCACCAGTTCGCCGCCGGTGCCGTCGTTCCGCAGCACGGTCAGCAGCCGCCGCATTTCGGCCAGCGACTCCCGGGCGCTCGACGCGATCGTGGTGAACTCCTCCCGGGCCGCGTCCGGGAGGCCGTCGATCCGATAGGGCGCCGAGTCGGCCTGGACGGTGATCACGGACATGTGGTGGGCGACGACGTCATGGAGTTCCCGGGCGATCCTGGCCCGCTCCTCCAGCAGGGTGCGGCGGGCCCGTTCGGTCTCGCTGATGGACTGCTGGGCCGTCAGCCGCCGCTGTACGTCGCTCCGCTCCCGCAGCGCGCCCGCCGCCAGCAGCACCACCCCGGCCAGCACGAACAGCAGCAGCCAGGAGCCGTCGCTCAGATCGGAGCGGACGAGTTCGAAGACGACCCCGGCGATCCCGGTCGCCAGCCAGACCGCGACCAGGGTGTGCCGGGACTCCCGCAGGCCGAGCAGTGCCATCAGGATCAGATAGCCGACGATCACCGTCGGCGGCCAGGGCCAGGACCGGCCCATGGTCTCCTCGCCCGTCAGGGACGCGGCCCCGGCCACATCGGCCGCGAAGACCACCCACCACGCCTGGAGCGGCCGGGTCACCGCCAGCAGCAGGGGTGTGGTCTGGGCGACGGCCAGAGCGCCCGCCACCGCCCCGGTCAGGGCGTAGCCGTCGGTGAGCAGGACCACGGAGGTTGGCAGCAGGACCGCGACGGCGGCGAGCGCGACCGCGTACGGGGCGCGCCGCGCGAGGGCCCTCGGCGCGTCGGCGAACAGCGGGGTCGCCGCGTGGGACGGGGTGCGTACGGCCCGGACGAGCAGGACGAGCTGCTCGCGGACCGTACGCCACAGCGGGGTCTGCGGGGAGGCGGGAGGGTCGGCGGGGCTGGTCACCCCGTCAGCCTAGGCAACCGGGCCGGGCCCGGCGTCGTACTCCGGGGGGTGGTCGGATGTCATACCCGGGTACGACATCGGCCCACGGGCACGTCCCGGAACCCCGCCGGGAACCCCGGGCGCGCGCCGGAACTCCGCCGGGAACCCGGCCCCCCCGCCTCGGCCCCGGGGCGCCGCCGTCACAGCTCCGCCAGCAGCTCCGTCTTCTTCGAGGTGAACTCCTCGTCCGTGACCAGGCCCGCGTCCCGCAGCTCGCCCAGGTGCCGGATCCGTTCGGCGATGTCCGCCGGGTCGCGGCGGGCGGTGGCGGCGGCCAGGGCGAGGGCCGGGGCGGGGCCGGAGCGCTGGACGGACTCCAGGACCGCGGCGGCGAACGGCAGCGACTCGTGGAGCGAGCCGTTGCGGAGCCCGAAGACGACCGCCGCCGGATCCTTGTCGGCGGCGACATCGGCCGGCGCGGCCCGGTCCGGGGTCCGGCGGAGCAGCCGGAGATAGCCGTCGAGGCCCTCGGGGGCGCGCCATTCGACCCCGCTCAGCTCGCCCACCGCGAAACTCTGGTCGCCCGCCTTCCACTTCGTGGACGAGGCGCCGGTACGGGACCAGCGGAAGTCCACATAGCGGCCGTCGAAGGACGCCCGCGCGTCATACGCCTTGAACGCGATGGGGGAGCCGGGCGCCGCCACCACGTACCGTACGGCGGGCTGGTCGGCGTCGGCGGGCAGTACGGCCCGCAGCGCGTCGAGGAAGTGGACGGCGGCGTCCTCCCGGTCGGCGGGGAGCACCATCCGGTACGGATCGTTCCCCTCCCTCAGCTGGCCCGCGGCCGCCGCCATCAGCGGATCGGCGCCGGGCCGTGGCCGTGCTCGCAGGACATGCGTCCCCCGCTTGCCCGGGGTGAGTGTCACCGACGCCAACGCCTCGTGGGGGATGCGGCGTTCTCGGAGCGCCTGAAACAGCTTCGGCGTGCGGTGTCCCCGTTCATAGCGGATGAGCACGGAGTCGGACTCGAACTCCCATGTGGCTTGAATTCCGGCCAGTACATCACCCATACGCATCATCGTAGGGGGCGGGCGCCGTCACGTCGCCCCTTCGGAGCGGTGGGCTTCCGATGATGTTCTACGCGCGTCAGGCCGCTGCTTCACCGGAAAAGTGGCGGCGGGGGCGGCTCCGGGCGGCTGCCTCGCCCCGTACGTCGGTTCAGTGAGCCGGGTTCGGGAGCCTCTGTCCAGTGGTTCCCGGGTTTTTGGCGTGAAACCGTCTCCGTGGCCGATTGCCCCTACCGGACGGCCGGTCGCCGGGGCCGCCGCCGCGTTCCGGTTCCCGGGCCGTACGGGCTCCGTCCACGGGTTCCGCGTACCGGGGCGGACTCCGTACGGATCTCCGCACCAGCGCCCGGATCCCCGGCGCACGCGGGGTTTCACCCCCGGCGCGCGGCGGTCCCGCCCGCGCTTCGGCTCCGCCAGGGGCCCGCCAGCGACGGAACCAGATGGTCCATATAGCGCGACGTCAAATCGCGGATCGCCTCCGCGCTGTGGTCGTCGCCCTCGCTCCACAGCCGCCCCGCGACCCGCATCGCGCCGCCGAAGGCCGCGACCGCCACCCGGACCCGGGGATCCTCGTCGATGTCGACCCCCTCCCGTTCGGCGATGATCCGGCCGATCGTCTCCTCCGTCGCCAGGGACCGGCGGATATGGACCGCCAGCAGGGACGGGGTGGACTCCACCACCAGATACATCCGCATATGCAACTGGAGCGGTACGACGTCCCCGATGGCGACCGCGATCGTGTCCCAGGCGGTCGCCACGGCCTGCCGCATCGCCTCGAACGGCGGCTCCTCCGGCGGCCGGGCCCGCAGGGCGTCGACGAAGTGCAGCTCGGTGATCTCCTGGACGGCGAAGGCGACCTCCAGCTTGCTCGCGTAGTAGCGGAAGAAGGTCCGCTGCGAGACCTCCGCCGCCTCCGCGATCTCGTCGACCGTGGTCTCGTCGAACCCCTTGGTCGTGAACAGTTCCAGCGCCGCCCGCGCCAGGGTGTCCCGGGTCCGCCGTTTCTTGCGCTCGCGCAGTCCGCCGGCCTCCGCCGGCCCGACCGTCACCTCATGCCCTCACTCGATGGTCGTGTCGATCGTCTCCGTGGCCCGACGACCGGATGGGCCCGGCGCCCCCGGCGCGCGCCCCGTGGTGTCCGTATCCGGATATGTCATCCGTACCGCGGCCCGGCCGTACTGCCGTACCGCCGCACGGCCGGGCCCGGCCCCGGTGTGACGGTCTTCGAGTCCCGTCGCGCCGGATGGTCCCGTGGCACGGCCGCGGCCAGCGTACATGTGACCTAGTTGACAGTAACCGACGAATAAAATCGCGGGTCAAGTGTCAGTCGCTGTCACTACGCTCTCCGGTATGACTAGTCAGACCACCATCGAAAAAGCGCCGAGAGAACCCGAGGGCGCCCTCCCGGCGGCGGCCGGAGGGCTCCGCGGCCACCCCTGGCTGACGCTGTTCGCCGTGGCCATCGGCGTGATGATGGTCGCCCTGGACGGCACGATCGTCGCCATCGCCAACCCCGAGATAGCCAAGGACCTCGGCGCCACCTTCGCCGACGTCCAGTGGATCACCAACGGCTACTTCCTCGCCCTGGCCGTGACCCTGATCACCGCGGGCAAGCTCGGTGACCGCTTCGGCCACCGGCAGACCTTCCTCGTCGGAGTCGTCGGCTTCGCCGCCGCGTCCGCCGCGATCGGCTTCTCCGACTCGATCGCCATGGTGATCCTCTTCCGGGTCTTCCAGGGCCTCTTCGGCGCCCTGCTGATGCCCGCCGCGCTCGGACTGCTCCGGGCCACCTTCCCGGCCGAGAAGCTGAACATGGCGATCGGTATCTGGGGCATGGTGATCGGCGCGTCCACCGCGGGCGGGCCCATCGTCGGCGGTCTCCTGGTCGAGAAGGTCAGCTGGCAGTCCGTCTTCTTCATCAACGTGCCCGTCGGCATCCTCGCGGTCGTCCTCGGCGTACTGATCCTCAAGGACCACCGCGCCGAGAACGCGCCGCGCTCCTTCGACGTCCCCGGTATCGCCCTGCTCTCCACCGCGATGTTCTGCCTCGTCTGGGCCCTGATCAAGGCACCCGAGGACGGCTGGGGCTGGGGCGGCGCCAAGACCTGGGGCTTCATCGTCGCGGCGGTCGTGCTCTTCGCGGTCTTCGCGGTCTGGGAGAACCGGGTCGCCGAGCCGCTGATCCCGATGAAGCTGTTCCGCTCCGTACCGCTGGCCGCCGGTACCGTCCTGATGGTCCTGATGGCCATCTCCTTCATGGGCGGACTCTTCTTCGTCACCTTCTACCTGCAGAACGTGCACGGACTCGGGCCCGTCGACGCCGGACTCCACCTGCTGCCGCTCACCGGCATGATGATCGTCGGCTCACCGCTGGCGGGCGCGGTCATCACCAAGACCGGTCCCCGGATCCCGCTGGCGGCCGGAATGATCTTCACCTCCATCGCCATGTTCGGGATGTCGACCCTCGACAAGGGCACCAGCAGCGGCGTGATGTCGATCTGGTTCGCCCTCCTCGGCCTCGGCCTCGCGCCGGTCATGGTCGGCGCGACCGAGGTCATCGTCGGCAACGCGCCGATGGAGCTCTCCGGCGTGGCGGGCGGCCTCCAGCAGGCCGCCATGCAGATCGGCGGCGCGCTCGGTACGGCCGTCCTCGGCGCGGTCATGGCCTCCAAGGTCGACAACGACCTCGCGGGCAACTGGACGGACGCGGGCCTGCCGCCGCTCACCGGCCACAACCTCGACAAGGCCGCGGAAGCGGTCCAGGTCGGAGTCCCGCCGGTGGCACCCGGCACCCCGCCGGAGATCGCCGCGAAGATCGCGGACGTGGCCCACGAGACGTTCCTCTCCGGCATGGGCCTGGCGTCCCTGGTCGCGGCGGGCGTCTCCGCGGTCGCGATCTTCGTCGCCCTCCTCACCAAGCGCGGCACGAACACCCCCGCGGGCGGCGGCACACCCCACATCTGACCCCGGGGGCCCCGGCGCCCCGTCCCGGCCCGCGCCCGGAGGGCCTCGGCGCTCCGGGTGAGGCCCACTACCCGGGTCTCGCCCGGCGGCTTGCTGTTGTCGGCGGTCCGCGCCACCGTCGTGGCTGTTCGCGCGGTTCCGCCCCCTATGCCTTCGGCTATGGGGGGACCCCCAGCGCCTTGGCCCTCCGGGTGAGGCCCACAACCCCGGGTCTCGCCCGGCGGTCTGATGTTGTTCGCGGTCCGCGCCACCGTCGTGGCTTGTCGCGCAGTTCCGCCCCCTATGCCTTCGGCAATGGGGGGACCCCCAGCGCCTTGGCCCTCCGGGTGAGGCCCACAACCCCGGGTCTCGCCCGGCGGCCTGGTGTAGTTCGCGGTCCGCGCCACCGTCGTGGCCGTTCGCGCAGTTCTCCGCGCCCCTAAATGCTCTCCTCAGCCCGCCCCCTGGGAAAGGGGCCCGACTCTCCGCAAGGGCGGTGAGAAAGGCAACCCAGGGGCGCGGGGAACTGCGCGACCAGCCATCCACGGTCCGCAGACCGCGAACAAGAACAGCCCCTCCGGGCGGGGTGCGATCGGCTGACGGCATTGCCCCGCAGGGCGAGCCGCCGCCGGGCTGGAGGCCGGACGGCGACGGCCCCGCGCCCCGGGGAGAACTCCGGGGCGCGGGGCCGTCGGGACAGGGGACCCCCAGCGGGAGGCGACTACGCGTCGCCGCCCTCCGGCCCCGGGTCCGCCGCCGACACGTCCAGGAGCTGGTAGCGGTCGACCGCCTGCTTCAGGACCGAGCGGTCGACCTTGCCGTCGGCCGCCAGCTCGGTGAGGACCGCGAGGACGATCGACGGCGCGTCGATGTGGAACCAGCGGCGGGCCGCGCCCCGGGTGTCGGCGAAGCCGAAGCCGTCCGCGCCGAGGGATGTGTACCGGCCGGGGACCCAGCGGGCGATCTGGTCCGGTACGGACCGCATCCAGTCGGAGACCGCGACGAACGGGCCTTCCGCGCCGCCCAGTTTCCGGGTGACGTACGGGACGCGCTGTTCCTCGTCCGGGTGGAGCAGATTGTGCCGGTCGGCTTCGACGGCTTCGCGCCGGAGTTCGTTCCAGGACGTGGCGGACCAGACGTCGGCCCGTACGTCCCACTCCTCGGCGAGCATCCGCTGCGCCTCGATCGCCCAGGGCACGGCCACCCCGGACGCCAGGATCTGGGCGGGGATCCGGCCCGCGTCGCCCGCCCGGTAGCGGTGGACGCCCTTGAGGATGCCCTCGACGTCGACGTCGTCGGGCTCGGCCGGGTGCCGGATGGGCTCGTTGTAGACGGTGAGGTAGTAGAAGACGTCCTCGCCGTGCGGGTGCTCCGCGTCGCCGCCGTACATCCGGCGCAGCCCGTCCTGGACGATGTGCGCGATCTCGAAGCCGAACGCGGGGTCGTAGGCGACGCATCCCGGGTTGGTGGAGGCCAGCAGCTGGGAGTGGCCGTCGGCGTGCTGGAGGCCCTCTCCGGTGAGGGTGGTCCGCCCGGCGGTCGCGCCGAGGACGAAGCCGCGCGAGAGCTGGTCGGCCATCTGCCAGAACTGGTCGCCGGTCCGCTGGAAGCCGAACATCGAGTAGAAGACGTAGACCGGGATCAGAGGCTCGCCGTGGGTCGCGTAGGACGATCCGGCGGCGATCAGGGACGCCGTACAGCCCGCCTCGGAGATCCCGTCGTGGAGCATCTGCCCGGTCGGTGACTCCTTGTACGCGAGCAGCAGCTCACGGTCGACGGACTCGTACTGCTGCCCCAGCGGGTTGTAGATCTTGGCGCTGGGGAAGAAGGAGTCCATTCCGAAGGTGCGGTACTCGTCGGGCGCGATCAGGACGAAGCGGCGCCCGATCTCCTTGTCCCGCATCAGGTCCTTCAGCAGCCGGACGAAGGCCATGGTGGTGGCGATCGACTGCTGGCCGGAGCCCTTCTTGACGGTGGCGTACGTCTTGTCGTCCGGCAGTGTCAGCGGCTTCGACCGGACGACCCGGCTCGGTACGTAGCCGTCCAGCGCCCGGCGCCGGTCGTGCATGTACTGGATCTCCTCGGAGTCCGGGCCCGGGTGGTAGTACGGCGGCAGCCCGTCCTCCAGCTTCGAGTCCGGGATCGGGATGTGCAGCCGGTCCCGGAACCGCTTGAGGTCGTCGACGGTCAGCTTCTTCATCTGGTGGGTGGCGTTGCGGCCCTCGAAGTTGGGGCCGAGCGTCCAGCCCTTCACCGTCTGGGCGAGTACCACCGTCGGCTGGCCCTTGTGTTCCTTGGCCGCCTTGAACGCCGCGTACACCTTGCGGTGGTCGTGGCCGCCGCGCCCCAGATGGAGGATCTGCTCGTCGGTCATGTTCTCGACCATGGCGCGCAGCCGCTGGTCGCCGCCGAAGAAGTGGTCCCGGATATAGCCGCCGGTCTCGGTGGCGTAGGTCTGGAACTGGCCGTCCGGGGTGGTGTTCAGCTTGTTCACCAGCAGCCCGTCGCGGTCCTGGGCCAGCAGCGGGTCCCAGGAGCGGTCCCAGATGAGCTTGATGACATTCCAGCCGGCCCCGCGGAACTGGGACTCCAACTCCTGGATGATCTTGCCGTTGCCGCGGACCGGACCGTCGAGGCGCTGGAGGTTGCAGTTCACCACGAAGGTGAGATTGTCCAGCCCCTCACGGGCGGCGATGGAGAGCTGGCCGAGGGATTCGGGCTCGTCCATCTCGCCGTCGCCGAGGAAGGCCCAGACCTGGGAGTCCGAGGTGTCCGCGATGCCCCGGGCGTGCAGATAGCGGTTCATCCGGGCCTGGTAGATCGCGCTGATCGGGCCGAGGCCCATCGATACGGTCGGGAACTCCCAGAAGTCCGGCATCAGCCGGGGGTGCGGATAGCTGGAGAGCCCGTTCGGGGCCTTGGACTTCTCCTGACGGAAGGCGTCGAGCTGGGCCTCCGAGAGCCGGTCCAGCAGGAACGCCCGGGCGTAGATTCCGGGCGAGGCATGGCCCTGGAAGAAGATCTGGTCGCCGCCGTCGCCGCGGTCCTTGCCCCGGAAGAAGTGGTTGAAGCCCACGTCGTAGAGGGAGGCGGAGGAGGCGAAGGTGGCGATGTGGCCGCCGACCCCGATCCCGGGGCGCTGCGCGCGGGAGACCATCACCGCGGCGTTCCAGCGGGTGGCGTTGAGGACCCTCCGTTCGATCTCCTCGTTGCCGGGGAAGAACGGTTCGTCCTTGGTGGCGATGGTGTTCACATAGTCCGTGCTGCGCATCTCCGGCACGGCCACCCGGCGCTCCCGGGCCCGCTCGATGAGCCGCAGCATCAGATAGCGGGCCCGTTCCCGGCCCCGCTCGTCCACGGCCGCGTCGAGTGAGTCCAGCCACTCCTTCGTCTCCTCGGGATCGAAGTCGGGGACCTGGCTGGGAAGGCCGCCAATGATGATCGGGTTGCGATCTGCTCCGGAAGCCACGCTGTTCCTTCGCTGCTCGGAGGGTCGGCGGACCGAGTCCCGTGAGGACCCCTGTCCACCCCCGGGGCCCCGGGATTCCGGGCGGTACCGACGGTGCCGTGGGCGGGTCGCGGCCGCCCCGGGCGCGCCGCACCGCCTCCCATCGTGTACCTCGGGACGGGAAACGTCATCTCTACCCCGAGGTAACCGGCTTTTATACAGCTCGATTCGCAAGGTTGTACAAATACGAACCATACGCCCGTGGTGAACGGACGTCCCGTTCGGGTGGCCCGGGCGGAGGTCGTCGGGAACGGGACGGGAATGCGTCGTATGCTGCAAAGGCGGCCGAATGCTCCGGACCACGTCGCGGCCTCTTGGTCGTACGTGTCGGGAGTTGCGTCGAGACGGGCGCAAACGTCACCGTTTCGGCGGTCCGGGCGGCCGGGTACTTGCGCGATCCGCCCCGCCCGTGTGGACTACGGCCAAACGCCGCGCGCCCGCGCGCGGACGCAGCATCTACCGAACATGATCAGGAGGCAAGCCGTGAGCGCGACCGCGGACCACGCGGAGGAGCGGACCAACCCGGCCACGAGGCTGGGGTTCGAGCCCGGACAGGTGGTCCAGGAGATCGGCTTCGAGGACGACGCCGACCAGGATCTCCGCGAGGGTATCGAGTCCGTCATCGGTCAGGAACTGGTGGACGAGGAGTACGACGACGTCGCGGATGTCGTCCTCCTCTGGTTCCGTGACGAGGACGGCGACCTGACGGATGTCCTGGTGGACGCCATCGGCCTGCTGGACGAGGGCGGCCGGATCTGGCTGCTCACACCCAAGACCGGCCGGGACGGCTACGTGGAGCCCAGCGACATCAACGACGCCGCCCAGACGGCAGGGCTGTCGCAGACCAAGAGCATCAGCGTGGCCAAGGACTGGGTCGGTACGAAGCTGATCGCCCCCAAGCGCTGACCGGCGCCCTCGCGCGCCGTATCGCCGCCCCCGCCCGGGCGGCCCAGGATCCCCCGTGGCATCGCCGCGGGGGATCCGGCCGTTTCCGGCCCCGCCGGACCGAGGGCCCGGAGCCGTACCGCCGTACCGCCGTGCCCCGGCCCGGAGCCGTACCGTCCGGCCCGGGTGCCGTACCGCCGCCCTCCGGGGGTCCCCGGCCGGCGCCCGCCGGGTCCGCTTAGGGTGGGGACCGTCACCCGGGCGGCCCCGCGCCGCGGCCCGCCGCCCGGACGGCACCCGAACGACCGAACGGGACCGGCGGAAGGAACCCACACGTCATGGCCATCGAGGTCGGCACCAAGGCCCCCGATTTCACCCTCAAGGACAACCACGGCCGGACCGTCCGGCTCGCCGACTACCGGGGCGAGAAGAACGTGGTCCTCCTCTTCTACCCGTTCGCCTTCACCGGTGTCTGCACCGGTGAGCTGTGCGCGCTCCGGGACGAGCTGCCCCGGTTCGTGAACGAGAACACCCAGCTGCTGGCCGTCTCCAACGACTCCATGCACACCCTGCGGGTCTTCGCCGAGCAGGAGGGCCTGGAGTATCCGCTGCTCTCCGACTTCTGGCCGCACGGCGAGGTCTCCCGTGCCTACGGTGTCTTCGACGAGGAGAAGGGCTGCGCCGTACGCGGCACCTTCGTCATCGACAAGGAGGGGACCGTCCGCTGGAGTGTGGTGAACGCGCTGCCGGACGCCCGCGACCTGAACGAGTACGCCAAGGCGCTGGAGACCCTCTGAGGTTTCGCGGCGGCGGCGTCGTCGGCTCTGGCCGGGCGGGTTCGGACGTCCACCCGGCCGAAAGCCTGTGCCACAAGGGGCCCGGTCACTAGGATCGGCTCGTTGATCCGACACGAAAAGCATGACGGGGGCGCTGCCCCTGGACACCAATGGAGGGACTCGTGGGAGTCAGCCTCAGCAAGGGCGGCAACGTCTCGCTGACCAAGGCCGCGCCCGGACTGACCGCCGTCACGGTCGGCCTCGGCTGGGACGTCCGTACCACCACCGGTACGGACTTCGACCTGGACGCCAGCGCCCTGCTGACGAACGACCAGGGCAAGGTCGCCGTGGACGGCAACTTCGTCTTCTTCAACAACCTCAAGAGCCCCGACGGCTCCGTGGAGCACACCGGTGACAACCTCACCGGTGAGGGCGAGGGCGACGACGAGCAGATCAAGGTCAATCTGGCGGGTGTGCCTGCCGAGGTCGACAAGATCGTCTTCCCGGTCTCGATCTACGACGCCGAGAACCGCCAGCAGTCCTTCGGTCAGGTGCGCAACGCGTTCATCCGCGTGGTCAACCAGGCCGACAACAACGAGCTGGCGCGTTACGACCTGACCGAGGACGCCTCGACGGAGACCGCGATGGTCTTCGGCGAGCTGTACCGCAACGGCGCCGAGTGGAAGTTCCGGGCCATCGGCCAGGGATACGCCTCCGGTCTGCGCGGGATCGCCCAGGACTTCGGCGTCAACGTCTGACACCGCTCCCGGCGGAACGGTTCGACAGGCGGCTGTTCCGAACCGGCGGAGCACTCCGAACAGAGCGACAACCGTCCGGCGCCGCGCCTCTCGTGCGGCGCCGGACGTGCCTCACGCGGCCGGTGGTCGCGCCCCGAGGCGGCCGGGTACGGGGCGGGGGCCCCGTACCGGGCGGGGCCCGAACCCGCCCGGATCCCGCCCGCCGAAGGGCCCGGGGGGCATCCGACGACACAGGTCATTGTGGGGAGGACCAATCATGGGCGTCACACTCGCCAAGGGAGGCAATGTCTCCCTCTCCAAGGCCGCGCCGAATCTCACCCAGGTACTCATCGGCCTCGGCTGGGACGCGCGCTCCACCACCGGAGCCGATTTCGACCTCGACGCCAGCGCGCTGCTGTGCGGGAACGGCCGCGTACTGGGCGACGAGTACTTCGTCTTCTACAACAATCTCAAGAGCCCCGAGGGCTCCGTCGAACACACCGGCGACAATCTCACCGGTGATGGTGACGGTGATGACGAATCACTGATCGTGGATCTCACTCTGGTCCCGGCCGCCGTGGACAAGATCGTCTTTCCGGTCTCGATCCATGACGCGGAAAATCGGGGTCAGGCGTTCGGCCAGGTCAGCAATGCTTTTATCCGAGTGGTCAACCAGGCCGACGGTCAGGAACTCGCCCGCTACGACCTGAGTGAGGACGCCTCCACGGAGACCGCGATGATCTTCGGCGAGTTGTATCGCTACGGCGGAGAGTGGAAGTTCCGCGCGGTCGGTCAGGGGTACGCGTCGGGACTGCGGGGTATCGCCCTAGACTTCGGGGTCAATGTCTCGTAAAGCCGCACACGGGGCGGGGGTTGCGCCCCGCCCCGACCGTGCGGGGCGAACCCTCCCACGGACTACCCGGGGGACTTCGGGGGACCCCACCTAACAGGATTGGGTAGAAGTGGTTCTGAAAACCTTCGGCTGGTCGTTCGCGGTTACCGCGCTCGGCCTGGTCGCCGCGGTGTTCTACGGCGGCTGGGCCGCCCTGGGACTCGTGGCGATCCTGTGCGTCATGGAGATCTCGCTCTCCTTCGACAACGCGGTGGTCAACGCCGGGATCCTGAAGAAGATGAATGCCTTCTGGCAGAAGATCTTCCTCACCATCGGCATCCTCATCGCCGTCTTCGGTATGCGGCTCGTCTTCCCCGTCGTGATCGTCGCCCTCTCGGCCAGCCTCGGCCCGATCGAGGCCGTCGAACTGGCCTTCAACGACAAGGACAAGTACGAGGAACTGGTCACGGACGCCCATGCGTCCATCGCCGCCTTCGGTGGCATGTTCCTGCTGATGATCTTCCTGGACTTCGTCTTCGAGGACCGGGAGATCAAGTGGCTGGGGTGGCTGGAGCGCCCGCTGGCCAAGCTCGGCAAGGTCGACATGCTGTCGGTCTGCGTCGCCCTGGTCGTACTGCTGCTGAGCGCGATCTTCCTGGCGCCCGAGGCCCACACCCACACCGGCGCCCAGGACAAGACCGAGACCGTACTGCTGGCCGGAATCGGCGGTCTGATCACCTATCTCGTCGTCGGCGGACTCTCCGGCTACTTCGAGAACAAGCTGGAGGAGTCGGAGGAGCGGGAGCACGAGGCCGAGGAGGCCGCCCGCAAGAGCGGCAAGCAGGTCACCGTCCTCCAGGTCGGCGGCAAGGCCGCCTTCTTCATGTTCCTCTACCTGGAGGTCCTCGACGCGTCGTTCTCCTTCGACGGGGTCATCGGCGCCTTCGCCATCACCAACGACATCGTCCTGATGGCCATCGGCCTCGGTGTCGGCGCGATGTACGTCCGGTCCCTCACGGTCTACCTGGTCCGCGAGGGCACCCTCGACGACTACGTCTATCTGGAGCACGGCGCGCACTACGCCATCGGCGCGCTCGCCGCCCTGCTGCTGATCACCATCCGGTTCGAGATCAACGAGTTCATCACCGGCTCCGTCGGCGTCCTGCTGATCGCCTGGTCCTTCTGGTCCTCGATCCAACGCAACAGGGCCGTCGCACTGGAGGCCGAAAAGGCCCGGCCACACTCCGGCGCCGGGGTGTGACGACCGGCTGATTGCGGAACTCTCTCTGCGGGGCGGTTCCCGGGGCACGGGCTCCGGAACCGCCCCGCGCGGCGCCCGCGCGCCGCGTGAGACGGGGAGAGCGGGGACGGGGGGATCCGACAGACGGTCCGTGGACCACGGCACGGTCCACCGACACACCACTTGGGGGTGGGCGACACATGGCCTTCTGGGACGGTCTCCTGCGCGGCAGGGCGAACCAGTTCGACATCGGCACCGCCGCGGCGAACACGATCTCACTGACCAAACGACGGCCGACGGTCTCGCTGGCCGAACAGGGCGCGGCCAGCGGCCATCTGCGGGTCAATCTCTCCTGGCGGATGCGGACCTCGGACATCGAGGGCCGCTCCCGGCAGAGCGGCCAGCTGCTGCGCCGGCCGCTCCAGCTCTTCAAGCCCGAGGTGGTCCAGGCCCACACCCAGGGCATGGTCAATGTCGACCTCGACCTCGGCTGCCTCTACGAGCTGGCCGACGGCACCAAGGGCGTGGTGCAGCCGCTCGGCGGTTTCCTCGGCTCCACCCATGAGCCGCCCTATGTGAAGGGCAGCGGCGACGACCGCTTCGGCTCCGGCTCCGGTGAGACGATCTATGTCAATCTGGACCATCACGAGGAGATCAAACGGCTGCTCTTCTTCGTCTACATCTACGACCAGACCCCGGCGTTCGACCGGACGCACGCCCTGGTCACCCTCTACCCCAGCAGCGGTCCCCGGGTCGAGGTCGAACTGGACGAGCGGGCCCCGCAGGCCCGTTCCTGCGCGGTGTTCAGTCTGGACAACACCAAGGGGAATCTGGTCGTCCGCCGTGAGGTGAGGTTCGTCTACGGCTTCCAGGCAGAGCTCGACCGGCTCTACGGATGGGGCCTCCAATGGGGCCGCGGTTACAAGAGCAAGGCGTAGCGGCCCCGGGGCCGTACGGCACCGCCCCGGCGGCCATCGGCCCGGGACCGGCGCACGGTCCCGGGACGGCGGTCCGCTCAGGAGCGGACGAACTGCGGACCCATCGGCGGCATCCGGAACTCCCGGCCGGGCGCGGGCGCGCCGGACGGCTGCGGCAGGGGATAGCCGTCGGGGACGGCCCGGGCCCCGGTCCGGGCCGCGGCGGGTACGGCGGCGGGCGGATGCGCGGGCGGCGGCGGGACCCGTACGCCGCCCCGCGCGGGCGCGGTGGGCACGGCGGCGGGTGCGGCCGGGGGAGCGGCGGCCTGTCCCGGCCCGGTTCCGGTCTCCGGTTCGGCCTCGTCCACCGAGATCCCGAACGCGGTCGCCAGCCCCACCAGGCCGGTCGGATAGCCCTGGGCCACCGCCCGGAACTTCCAGGCGTCCCCGCGCCGGTACAGCTCACCGCAGATGATCGCGTTCTCCTGGCCCGTCTCGGGCCGGACCTCGAAGACCGCCAGCGGTTCGCCGCCCGCGGCCCCGGCGTCGTAAAGCGCGATCCGCAGATCGGTGACCAGCCGGAAGGTGTCGCCGTCCGAGGAGGCGGCGAGCACGATCTGGTCGACGGAGGGGTCGAGCGCCGCGAGATCCGCCTCGACGGTGTCCGTGAGCCGCTCCCCGACCCGCTTCTTCGACAGCCGCCTGACCAGGCCGGACGGATGCCGGGGCTGGTTGTAGAAGACGAAGTCCTCGTCGGAGCGGACCCGGGCGTCCGCGCCGAGCAGCAGCGCGGAGGCGTCCACGTCGGGGACGCCGGGGCCGGGCGTCCAGCGCAGCACCACCCGTACGGCCGCGGCGTCCAGCGCCACGTTGGAGCCCTTCACCATCGCGTGCGTCATGTCCGCCATCCTGCCTCCCCCGGGGCCGGACGGACAACGCGGGAGCACGGCCGGGCGGGCGGCGCCCGGGCGGCGGGGGGTGTGCCCCGGCGCCGTACACCGGAAGGACGTGCCGGGGTAACCCGGTGTTCATCGGGGCGGGGAACCCGCGCCATGCTCTTCTACGTACTATTACCGGCCACGTCAGTCGGGCAGGCCGCCACCAGTCTCGGGGGATCCACATGCGTCATTTCGGGCAGCTGTCTCCTGCCGTCCGGCAGCGTCTGTTCCACCGGGAGCCCATCGAGTTCACCGCGGGCTCGTCGGCCCGGGTGCTCGCCGCCGCCCTCGGAGCCACCCTCTACAGCCCGGCGACCAGGCCCCGGCTCGCCGACGACATCCTCAAGCAGGCCGGTCACGGTGTGGTCTCGATGGTGGTCTGTCTGGAGGACTCGATCGACGACGCCGAGGTCCCGGCCGCCGAGGAGAACCTCGTCCGGCAGTTCGCCGATCTCGACGCCCGGGCGGTGGCCGGGGCCGCGCTGCCGCTCCTCTTCATCCGGGTCCGGGAGCCCGGACAGATCCCCGACCTGGCGAAACGGTTCGGAGAATCGATTCGGCAGCTCTCCGGGTTCGTCCTGCCGAAGTTCACCGAGGAACGCGGTACGCCCTTCCTGGAGGCCCTGACCGCGGCCGAGGCCGGCAGCGGCCACCGCCTCTTCGCCATGCCCGTCCTGGAATCCCCCGAACTGCTCCATCTGGAGACCAGGGCCCGCACCCTCGCCGGGATCGCGGCCACCGTCGACGAGTACCGCGACCGGATCCTCGCCCTCCGGCTCGGGGTGACCGACTTCTGCTCCGCCTACGGGCTGCGCCGCTCGCCGGACATGACCGCGTACGACGTCCATATCGTCGCCTCCGTGATCGCCGATGTGGTCAATGTCCTCGGCCGGGCCGACGGCACCGGCTACACCGTGACCGGACCCGTCTGGGAGTACTTCCGGCTCCAGGAGCGGATGTTCAAGCCCCAGCTCCGCCGGAGCCCGTTCATGGAGGGCCGGGCCGACGAGCTGCGGACCACTTTGATCGAGCACGACCTCGACGGGCTGCTCCGGGAGATCGAACTCGACCGGGCCAACGGGCTCACCGGCAAGACCTGTATCCACCCCTCGCACGTGCTGCCCGTCCACGCGCTCTCGGTCGTCAGCCACGAGGAGTTCAGCGACGCACAGGACATCCTCCGTCCCGAACGGGACGGCGGCGGGGTGCTGCGGTCCGCGTACACCAACAAGATGAACGAGGTGAAGCCGCACCGCGCCTGGGCCGAACGCACCCTGCTGCGGGCGGCGGCCTTCGGTGTGGCCCGGGACGACGTCGGCTTCGTGGAGCTGCTCAGGGCCGGGCACGCGGCCTCATGACCGGAGGTACGGCAGCGGGCGCCGCGGCCCCGGCGGACGGCCCCGGCGTGTCCCGGGCCCGGGACGGGGCCCCGTGAAATCGGCGCGGACTTCAACGCGGACTTCAACGCGGACATCGGCGAAACCGGCGCGAGCGCCGGAAATCACAGTGACGGCAGGGACGGCGGAAACGGCAGTGACGGAGGGAACGGACGCGATGGTGTGGTCGGGACGATGGGTCGCCGAGCGGCTCGGCGTCGGTCTTGAGGGGGACGAGCGGCTGCGGTCCCTGCTCGGCATGGCCCTGCGCCGCAACCCCAAACGGGCCCATCTGCTCGTCTCCAATGTGCTCGGCAAGCACGTCCCCCGGTCCCCGGCCGTCGTCTACGGCGCCGGACACGACCTGGGCGTGCGGGTCAGGGAGCTGATCGGCGACCGGGAGGCGGCCCGGGCCGTCGTCCTCGGCTACGCGGAGACCGCGACCGGACTCGGCCACGCGGTCGCCGACGGGGTGGGCCTCGCGCCCTATCTGCACTCCACCCGCCGCCCGATACCGTCCGTGGCGGCCGCGGGCGGATTCGAGGAGGCCCACTCCCACCACTCGTCCCACCTCCTGCTGCCCGAGGACCCCGAGCTGCTGGCCCGCCCGGGACCGCTGGTCCTGGTGGACGACGAGTTCTCCACCGGCAACACGGTCCTCAACACCATCCGGGCCGTCCACGAGAGCTTCCCCCGCGACCACTACGTCGTCGTCGCCCTGGTCGACATGCGCTCCCCGGCCGACCGCGACCGGCTCACCGCCTTCGCCGCCGAGCTGGGCGCCCGGGTCGACCTGATCGCCCTCGCCTCCGGTACGGTCACCCTCCCCGACGGCGTCCTGGAGAAGGGCCGGGCGCTGGTGGAGAGCTGGTCCGCCCCGGAACCCGCCCCCGCGCCCGCCGCCACCGGGGTCCGGCGGGTGGCCCTGCCCTGGCCCGCCGGGCTCCCCGACGGCGGTCGCCACGGCTTCCTCCCGGCCCACCGGGAGACCCTGGACCACGCCCTGCCCGAGCTGGCCGGGGCCGTCGCCGCCGCCCTGCCCGGCGCCGTACGCGACACCGGACGGATCCTCGTACTCGGCTTCGAGGAGCTGATGTACGCCCCGCTGCGGCTGGCCGCCGGACTGGAGCGGGCCATCGGGGCCGAGGTGCGGTACTCCACCACCACCCGCTCACCGGTACTCGCCGTCGACGACCCCGGCTACGCGATCCGCACCAGGATCACCTTCCCCGCCCACGACGACCCCGCCGACGGCCCCGGCGACCGCTACGCCTACAACGTGGCGGGCGCCGGCTTCGACGCGGTCGTCGCCGTGGTGGACTCCACCGCCGACACCCCGGCGCTGCACGCCCCCGGCGGACTGCTGGCCGCCCTCGCCCAGCACACCCCGCACGTCCTGCTGGCCGTGGTGCCCAGTCACGTACCGGCGCCGCGAACCGCTCCCGAAAGGGCCGCCATGCTGTCCGAGCCGCTGCGCGGCCCCACCTTCTCCTCCTACGACCCCGATGACGTCGGCTGGCTCCTCCAGGACCTCTCCGACGTCGCCCTGGAGGCCCCGACCGAGGAGCGCGAGGAGGCCGTCCAGAGCGGCGGCGCGCACTACGCCGAGTCGCTGCCGATCGAGTACCAGCCCAGCGCCGACTACCAGCGCCTCTTCCAGCGCGCCCTGGACGACTCCGCCGCCCGGATCGCCCGCGCGGTCGGCACCGTCACCGAGACCGTGCTCGCCGAGCGCTCGCCGCGCCCCGTGCTGGTCTCCCTGGCCAGGGCCGGTACCCCCGTCGGCGTACTGATGCGCCGCTGGGCCCGGCGGCGGCACGGCCTCGACCTGCCGCACTACGCGGTCTCCATCGTCCGCGGCCGGGGTATCGACGCCAACGCCCTGCGCTGGCTCCGCGACCACCACGACCCGGCCGATGTCGTCTTCGTCGACGGCTGGACCGGCAAGGGCGCCATCACCCGGGAACTGGCCGCCGCGATCGCCGGATTCGACGGCTTCGACCCCCGGATCGCGGTCCTCGCCGACCCCGGCGGCTGTGTCTCCACCTACGGCACCCGGGAGGACTTCCTGATCCCCTCGGCCTGCCTCAACTCCACCGTCTCCGGGCTGATATCGCGGACCGTGCTCCGGGCCGACCTGGTCGGGCCGGACGACTACCACGGCGCCAAGTTCTACCGCGAACTCCTGGCCGCCGATGTCTCCCGGCACTTCGTCGACACCGTCGCGGCCCGCTTCGACGAGGTCGCCGGGACCGTCGACACCGACGTCAAGGAGCTGCTCGCGGCCGACCGCACCCCCACCTGGGAGGGCTGGGCGGCCGTGGAGCGGATCAGCCGCGAGTACGGCATCGACGACCTCAACCTGGTCAAGCCGGGCGTCGGCGAGACCACCCGGGTCCTGCTGCGCCGCGTCCCGTGGAAGATCCTCACCCGGACCGGGGCCGGTGCCGATCTCGACCACGTCCGGCTGCTGGCCGAGCAGCGGGGGGTACCCGTCGAGGAGGTCGGCGAGCTGCCGTACAGCTGCGTCGGGCTGATCCACCCCCGCTACACCCGGGGCGCCACCGGCGCCGACGGCAAGGCGGTGACCGCGCCGTGACCACCGGTTCCCGCGCCGTCCGGCTGGTCGCCAGCGACCTGGACCGTACGCTGATCTACTCCGCCGCCGCCCTCGGACTCGACGGGCCCGACGCGCTCGCGCCCCGGCTCCTGTGCCTGGAGGTCTACCAGTCGAAGCCGCTCTCGTACGTCACCGAGACCGCGGCCGGACTGCTGGCGAGGCTCGCCGCCGAGACCGTCTTCGTCCCCAGCACCACCCGCACCCGCGAGCAGTACGGCCGGATCCGGCTGCCCGGACCGCCGCCCGCGTACGCGATCTGCGCCAACGGCGGCCATCTGCTGGTCGACGGCGTCTCCGACCCCTCCTGGCGGCGGGCGGTCGCCGCCCGGCTCACCGACGAGTGCGCGCCGCTCGCCGAGGTCCGCGGCCATCTGCTGGCCGTCGCCGACCCGGCGTGGCTGCTGAAGGAACGGACCGCCGAGGACCTCTTCGCCTATCTCGTGGTCGACCGGGACCGGCTGCCGGACGGCTGGGTCGGGGAGCTGGCCGACTGGGCGGGCCCGCGCGGCTGGACGGTCTCCCTCCAGGGCCGGAAGATCTACGCCGTACCCCGGCCGCTCACCAAGAGCGCCGCCGTACGGGAGGTGGCCCGGCGGACCGGGGCCACCGAGATCCTGGCCGCCGGTGACTCCCTGCTGGACGCGGATCTGCTGCTGGCGGCCGACCGGGCCTGGCGGCCGGGCCACGGCGAACTCGCCGACAGCGGCTGGACCGGACCGAAGGTCGAGGCGCTGGCCGAGACCGGGGTGGCGGCGGGGGAGGAGATCCTCCTCAGGTTCCTGGCGCCGTAGCCGGGCGCTACGGACCGCGGGCGGGCCCGTAGGCCGTCGGCGGTCCGGGCCGGTGCGGGCACCGGAGAACCCGACCGGCGGCCGGGAAGGCCGTACGGAGACGTGGAAAGGGGCCGCTCCTTCGGGAGCGGCCCCTTTTCACCGGCGGGACACCGGACGGCTCAGGCCCGGCGGCTGCCCGAACCCGACTTCATCATCCGCACCACGAAGAAGCCGATCACCGCGAGCACCGCGAAGATCAGAACGACCTTGGAGTACGTGGAGACGTACCCCGTCACGGACTCCCAGTTCTCGCCCAGCAGATATCCGGCCATCACGAAGATGGTGTTCCAGATCGCGCTGCCGATCGTGGTCAGGACCAGGAACAGCGGGACGGACATCCGCTCCACCCCGGCCGGGACCGAGATCAACGACCGGAAGATCGGGATCATCCGGCCGAAGAACACCGCCTTCGGGCCGTGCTTGGCGAACCACGCCTCCGTCTTCTCGATGTCCGAGATCTTCAGCAGCGGCAGCTTGGAGGCGATCGCGATCGTCCGGTCACGCCCCAGCGCCGCCCCGACGCCGTACAGCGCCCAGGCACCGACGACCGAACCGACCGTGGTCCAGATCAGGGCGGCTATCAGATTCATCTGACCGGTACTGGCGGCGAAGCCCGCCAGCGGCAGGATGACCTCACTCGGCAGCGGCGGGAAGAGGTTCTCCAGGGCGATGGCGATACCCGCGCCAGGGGCGCCGAGGGTGTCCATGAGGCTGTTGATCCAGCCCGGGGCACTGCTCTCCAGCGGCTCGGCGGCGTTCACGATCATGGGGTCCATGCCTTCAAGGTAATGACCCCGAGCTGAAGGGAGACTGAAGCCTCCCTCACACTGACCTGCGGTTTACCGCAGTGTGCCGATCGCATGCGACGCATAGGTTGATCGGACGGAAGCGGTCACCGGGAAAGACGGGGACGGGAGGGTGGGCGGAGACGTGAAAGATCATACCGGCTCGGGGGGCCCGGGGGAGGTGAGGGCCGGTTCCGGAAGCCCGGACACCCGGGATGTCCAGCACATTCACGATGCGCGTGATTCCGGTCATATCGGTACTTCCGCCAGCTTTCAGGGCGGCCCGCGCGCCCTGCGGCACCTCGCCGTCCGCGGCGTCCGGTCCACGGCCGGTCTGGCGGCCGGAGCCGTCACCACCGGCGCCGTCCTGCTCGCCGCGCTCCCCGCGGTCCCGGTCCTCATCGCCGTACTCGCCGTGCCCCGGGCCCGCCGGGCCGACCGCGTCGTTTCGGGGCTCACCGCCCCGGCCCTCCTGATCACCCGGATCGAGCTGCGCCGGCTCGACCGGCTCTGCGGAATCCGGCCACCGGCGGACTTCCCGCCGGAACGGGCGCTGCGGTACGCCGTGTACCGGCTGCCCCTCGGACTGCTCGGCGGGGTGATCACCGGACTGATGGGGGTCGGACTGTTCTGGTTCTCCGTCGGCGCCCTCGGCTGGCTGGTGACGCCCATCGACTATCCGCTGGAGGTGGTGGCGACCGGGGCGCTCGGCGCGTTTCTGCTGGTCCTCACCGCCCAGGGCGTCTACGGCACCGTACTGCTGGAGGAACGGCTGGCCCGGCACGTCCTCGGGGCGCCGCCGCACGAGGCCCTGAGACGGCGGATCGACCAGCTCGCCACCAGCCGCTCCGACGTCGTCGACGCCGTCGACGAGGAGCGCCGCCGGATCGAACGCGACCTCCACGACGGCGTACAGCAGCGGCTGGTCGCCCTCGGGATGCTGCTGGGCCGGGCCCGCCGGGGCGACGACCCCGAACGCACCGACCGCCTCCTGAGGCAGGCCCTGGAGGAGAACCGGCGGGCCCTCGCCGAACTGCGCGAGGTGGCCTGGCGCGTCCACCCGGCCGTACTGGACGAGGCCGGACTGCTGGTGGCGCTGGAGAGCATCGCCGAACGCACCCCGCTCCCCGTCGACCTCGGCTACGACGACGACGGCGACCCGCCCGGACGCCGGGCCGCCACGGTGGCGTACTACGTCGTCTCCGAGGCCGTCACCAATGTCGTCAAACACGCCGGGGCCACCACGATCACCATCCGGGTCCACCGGGACGGGGACCGGCTGCTGCTCACCGTCGAGGACGACGGCCGGGGCGGCGCCGACCCGGCCGGGGCCCGGCTCACCGGCGGCCGGCCCGCGGGCGGGGGACTGGCGGGCGGCGGACTGACCGGTCTCGCCCGCCGGATCGCCGCCCTCGACGGCCGGTTCGCGGTCCACAGCCCGCCCGGCGGACCCACCACCCTCACCGCGGAGTTGCCGTGCGCATAGTCGTCGCCGAGGATTCGACCCTGCTGCGGGAAGGGCTCGTCAGGCTCCTCGCCGAGGAGGGGCACGAGATCGTCGCCGCCGTCGGCGACGGCGAGGCGCTGATCGCGGCGGTCGCGGCCGGACCGCCGCCGGACGTGGTGGTCGCCGACGTCCGGATGCCCCCGACCCATACCGACGAGGGCCTGCGCGCCGTCCTGGAGATCCGCCGCCGGTGGCCCGGCGTCGGGGTCCTGGTGCTGTCGCAGTACGTGGAGCGCCGGTACGCCAACGAACTGCTGAGCGGCGAGACCCGCGGCGTCGGCTATCTGCTCAAGGACCGGGTCGTCGAGATCGACGAGTTCCTGGACGCGCTGGACCGGGTGGCCCGGGGCTACGCCGCCTTCGATCCTGAGGTCGTCCGGCGGCTGCTCGCCCGCAGCAGCCGGACCGATCCACTGGCCCGGCTGACCGCGCGGGAACGGGACGTCCTCGGCGAGATGGCCCAGGGGCACGCCAACGGCGCGATCGCCGACCGGCTCCATGTCTCGCAGAGCGCGGTCGAGAAACACATCAACGCGATCTTCGACAAGCTGGAGCTGACCCGGACGGCGGGTTACTCACGCCGGGTGATGGCCGTCCTGCGGTTCCTGGGCAGCTGAGACCCGAGCGGGCGGGCTCCCGGTGAGGTCAGCCGCAGCAGCCGCCACCACAGCAACCGCCCCCGCCGCCTCCGGAGGGCGCCGGGGCGGCCCCGGCGGCCGTACCGCCGACGGCCACGGCGGAGAGCAGCTTGACCGTGTCGGCATGCCCCTCGGGGCAGTCGGCGGGCTCGCCGGAGCGGGCCATCGGTCGGTCCACCTCGAAGGTGTCGTCACAGGTACGGCAGCGGAACTCGTAGCGCGGCATGCCCCCAGGCTACGCGCCGCCACCCGATTCGTGGACACCTGTGGACACCGCCGATCCCCGGGCCCGCGCGGCCCGTTCCTCGGCCTCCGCCTCCCGGGGATGCCGGGCCTTCCAGTACGGGTTGTCGTGCGGCAGGGTCGAGCTGACCCGGCCGTACATCCCGAAGAACATCAGCAGCAGCCCGACGACAAAGCTGAACAACACGTTCTGGATCTTGAACGCGAAGGGGTTGAAGTCGGTGTCCAGCAGCGCCAGGTTGATGAACCCGCTGGCGATGAAGAGGACCCCGAGCACCATATTCAGCGTCGAGGCGAAGTTGCCGCCCCGGACCATTCCGAAGAGCAGCAGGGCACCGACGCAGATCGACACCACGCTCAGCGCGCCGTTGGTGTTCAGCCCGACCACGGTGGCGCCCTCGGTATTGAAGAAGCCGATCTTGTCGATCAGCCCCAGAATCCCGAAGACGAGCAGAAAGGCGCCCATCACGCCCGCGCCGATCCGATAGACCCGGCTCAGCCGGTGATCGACGGGCAGATGCTCGTCCAGCACGGTCCGCGGACGGCTCCGCCGCTGGTGGGAGGGGCTTTTGCGGGGCAGTGCGTGTGCGGCCATCGTCGGCCTCCTCGGGTACGGGACGCGTACTCGTACCTCCCAGCATCCGCCCGCGACGCGATCCCTTCAAACGCACGGCCCCGACGGGACCCCCGGGTCCCTCCCCTACGCCCCCGGGCGGGTCTGACGGATCTTGCTGCGCTCGCGTGCCCCGGCCAGTTGCGCTCCTGCTGTGCCCGGCGGCCCGGTGGGGGTCTCCCCGGGCCGCCGGGCCCAGGAGGCGTGCCCCCACTCCCTGATCCGGCCCGGTCCAACAGACACGCCCTACTGCTGGGGCCCTACTGCTGGGCCCGCTCCTCGCGGATCTGGTCCACGACCCGGGCCGCGGTCCGCCGGACCGCCTCCGTCTCGGTCAGGAAACGCCAGTAGTCCGGATGACGCCCCTCCAGGGACTCCACCGCGCGATCGAGCCGGGCCACGGCGTCGTCCAGCGGCCGGGCGTGCCGGGGGTCGGGCCGGTCGCGCCCGGCCATGGCGAGCCGCTGCGCGTCCCGGATCGCGAACCGGGTGCGGTCGATCTCCGGCCGTTGGTCCGCCGCGACGGCGTCCAGCCGGGTCAGCCGGTCCCGGGCGGCGGAGACCGCCTCGTCGGTGGTGTTCAGCAGGGCCCGGACGGTCCCGAGCAGGGCCGTGACATCGGCCCAGCGCTGTTCGTCCCGGGCGGTGGCGGCCTCGGCCAGCCGCCGCTCCGCCAGCCGGACATCGGCGGCGGCCTGCTCCGGCACCGGCTGGAGGTCCTGCCAGCAGGCGGCCGAATAGCGGCGGCGCAACTCGCTCAGTACCGGCTCCACACCCTCGGCCCGGGTCGTCAGGGCCTGGGCCCGGGTCCGCAGGGACACCAGCCGCTTGTCGATATCGGCGGCGAGGGCGGGCAGCCGCTCGGCCTCGGCGCGTACCGCCTCCGCCTCCCGCAGCACCTGATCGGCCCGGTGCAGGGTCTCCGCCACCCCGTGCCGGCCCGCGCCCTGGTTGAGCTTGGTCAGCTCGGGGGCCAGCCGCGCCAGCCGGGCGGCGAGATCGTCGGCACGCATCCCCGAGCCGCGTACGGCGTCCAGCGCGTTACTGGCGGCGAGCAGGGCGGCCCTGGCCCGCTCCACGGCGGGCACCAGCCGGGCGAGCTGGGTCTCGGCCTTGTCGAGCAGCGGCCCGAGGCCCTCCCCGAACCGGTCCAGCTCCCCCTTGACCGCGACCAGCTCGTCCCTGGCCCGGTTCAGCTCGGTCCTGGCCCGGGCCGCGACGGAGCTGTCGAGATCGTCCCGGTCCAGGTCATGGGTGTCGACAGCGGTGATGTAACGTCCGCTGACCTCGTCGATCCGCCGCCCGATGGCGGCGAACCCCTCGACCGCCCGCCGGGTCGACGGCGAATCGTCGACGGCGGTGATCGTCTCGATGGAGATCCGCAGATCGCGCTGGGCGCTGTCCAGCTCGTAGAAGGCGGCGGCAGCGGCGTCCTTCGCCGCCTGCGCCCCGGCCCGGACACTCTCGCCGCGCCCGCCGAACCAGCGCCGCGTCCCCCCGCCCGCGAAGGCCCCCGACACGGCGGCCGAGAGCAGCGGCACGGGCAGTGACACCAGCCGGAGTACGTCCCTGACGCCGACGGCCCACACCGCCGCCGCTGCCCGCAACCGCGCGTGTGTCGCCGTCACATCCCTCTCCCGTGCCGCGTCGCCGTATCCGGACCATTGTCCCATCCGGTACGGACGCGCACACGGGCCGTTCGGTTACCCGGCGACGCGGACCGTCACATTCCCGTTCTCGTTGGTCGCCCGGACCACGCGCGGACTGCCGTCGTCCTCGGGCACCTCCACCTTCCGCGACCCGTTGTCGGACCGCGCGGTGACCGCGTACGGCGCCCGGTCGGCGGCCAGCTCGACCACCACGTCGCCGTTGTCGCTACTGGCCTCCAACTGATCGGCCGCGCCCTTCATCCGTACCTTGAGATCGCCGTTGTCGGTGTCGGCCCAGATCTTCCGGGCCGACACCCCCTCGGCCCGTACATTGCCGTTGTCGGACGAGAGCCGCAGCTCGCCCGTGGTGTCCCGGACGACCACATCACCGTTGTCGGTGGAGAGATCCAGCTTCCCGGTGAACCCGGAGGCGGTCACCTTCCCGTTGTCGCTCTTGACGGTCAGGGCGACCCCCCGGGGCACCTCCACGGTGTGCCGCGCCTCGCAGTTCCCGACCCCGCCGCACCCCGTCCGCAGGGTCAGCCGGCCGTCCTCCATCCGCCACACCGGATCGGGCCCGTCCCCGAACAGCTCCCAACCGTCGACCTGCCGGGACACCTTCACCTCGGTGACATCGGCCGGTACCAGCGTCACATCGGAGTCGTCCACGTCCACGGTGAGTACGTCCCCGGCGAAGGCGAACGCCTTCCGCTCCACCTCGGCGTCCCCGGCGTCCGCGGTCCCACACCCCACGAGCCCGGCCATCGCCGCACCCCCGACCCCGATCGCCACGATCCCCCGGATGGTACGGCCGTTCATAAGAAGTCCCTTCCCCCTGCTCGTCCCGCTGACGTTCCTCCAAGCTAGGCCGACCGCCCCACCCGCTCGATCCGGTGACCCACCCGATCCGTGGTGGGGCTGTCCCCCCTACCCCGCGCCACCCCGGGAACGGGTTTGCGACCGGCCCCGGTGGGCCATGTAGGCTGGTGGCTCATCCACGGGTGCGTAGCTCAGGGGTAGAGCGCTGCTCTTACAAAGCAGATGTCGGCGGTTCGAAACCGTCCGCGCCCACCGGTAAGCGAGTAGGCCGAAGGCCCGGTCCGACGACACGATGTCGTCGGACCGGGCCTTCGCCGTGTGCCGGGCCGCCGGGCCCTCGCGGCCGGCCGGGTCTCGTCGAGCCTGATGGGGTGTCGGTGGCGGGTCGTACCCTTCCGCCATGCGCAAAGGTGCGATCAGCCGAGACGGTGTCCTGCAAGCCCTGACGGAGTATGACGAGCTGGGGCAGGAAGGGTTTTTGGCCAAGTACGGCTACCAGCCTGCAACGGGATATGTGCTCCTTCACGAGCAACGAACCTATGACTCCAAGGCCATCGCAGGTGTGGCCCATAAATTCGACCAGGGCCGTGCGCTGAAGCCGAATGAGCTGAGCGGTGGAAGGTCCCACGCCGCCAGGTGGCTGGCCAGGCTCGGGTTCACCGTCCGTTCGTCCCGGAGTCCGGACTGGACCCGGGACGAGATCATCCTCGCCTGTGACCTCGCCATGGCCAACGGCTGGAAGCGACTGGAGTTCGACGACCCCCGTGTGATCGAGCTGTCCGAGTTGCTCCGGACCATGCCGATCCATCCCGAAGAGCTGCGGAACGAGCTTTTCCGGAATCCCAATGGGGTGGCGCGTAAGACCGTGGATATTACCTGCCGACACCCCGATTACCAGGGGAAGCCCACAAATGGAAATGCGCTTGACGTCGAGGTACTGCACGACTTTCTCCGCCGGCCGAGCGAGATGTCCGCGGTAGCCCGACGGATCCGACAGGGTCTTCATGCCGGAGACTTTCCGCACTTGACGCCCGATGCTGAAGAAGAGGACGACTACAGTGCGCCCGAGGGGAGGTTGCTGCTCAATCGTCACCGCAGCCGTGAGCGGAACAAGGGCCTGCGCAAAAAGAAGATCGACGGGGTGCTGCGCCGGGGCGATCGTCTTGCCTGCGAGGCGTGCGGCTTCGACTTCGAGCAGGTCTACGGTGATCGTGGACGGGGGTACATCGAGTGCCATCACGTCGTTCCGCTGCACGAGGCCGGCGAAGGACGGACCAGGCTTCGTGACCTTGCCCTCATATGCGCCAACTGCCATCGAATGATCCACCGGCGTGCGCCGTGGCCCACCCCTGCTGAACTGCGGGTCTCCATAGAGCTGAAGTTCGCGGCAGACCGGCGTGCAGCGGAGAACGTGGTGCGGCCGCGCAAGCCGATGGATGAACAGAAAAAGGATTCATGAGTGCCGTGCAGACGGGGAGGCCCCGGACCGCATGGCGCGGTCCGGGGCCGTCGCCGTTACCATCTGCAGAAATGATCCGTCGTCTGGCTCATCAGCGGAAGAGGCCGGAGATCTGCTCGCCCAGTGATGTCAACTCGGTTACGGTGGGGAGCGCCGCGACGATACCCAGCCAGAGTGCCTTCAGGACCGCCTTTTTCGGGGCCTCGGCCGCGAGCTCGGCGGAGAGAGCGTTGAAGTTCTCGACCGCTTCCTCGTTCTGTGATTCGGCGACGATCTCCCCGATGCGCTGCAGTGCTTGTGACACCCCCGGCCCGTGATCGGACTTCACGCGGTTCAGTGAGTTGGTCAGGACGCTCTTGTTGATGACCGTCGCACCGTCTCCGATGTTGCTGAAACTGTCCCCCATGATCTTGTTCCCCATTACCTTGTCACCGTCGACGTTGTCACCGAAGTGATGATATTCGGTCATGCTGTCTCCGATCCCCTCCCGGGAGTTCGGTCAGTCCTTGGCCTTCTTGTCGCCCATTACCTTGTCGCCGCGGATAACATCGCCCACATGGGTGTAGTGATTTACCGGCTGCTGGAAGACGATTTTGGGGTCGTTGATGGCCGCCATGATTTGTCCCGCGATATTGGCGATCACTTTCGGATCGTCGTTGACCAGGGCGGTGTGCGGATCCCCTGAAGTTTCGATCACGAGGCAGTAGTAGGGTCTTCTGCGGGTTATCTGAAAGATTCGGTATCCGCCGAAAACTGTGGCGGCAACGGCCGCCAGGCCGACTGCCACCCCGGCTTCGGGCGATGCGGCATCCGCTGCCGCTGAACCCAGCCAGAGTGCGATCGCCAAGGTCAAAGACTTGACGGCCGACCAGATCATGGGGCGGAGTGGGGCGATCCACTCCACTGTGCTCACTCGGGCCACGCTCTGCAGCGGATAGAACGACGACCCGATAGTGAGGATTTGTTTGCTCACCGAAACGATGATGAGCGAGCTCTTCCTCTTCATTTGTCCCCCGATGGCGTTCGGTGCTGCATTCCTGAATTCGTTCCCCTGAGTCCCGGGGCCACGGAAGTGGTTCGAGAGGGTGAAGTGATGATGTCCATTGCGGCTGTCAGGCAGGCCGGGCGGGCTCCGGTGGGCAAGGGAATCGTAGGTGAGGGTCTGCTCAAGTGCGGGCAACCGTCGGCTGGATTCAAAAGGGGCCGACCAAGGGTGTCGGCCGATCCGGCACTTGCAGCGCCGGTCACGGCTCATGGGTGAACGCGCCGATCAGTGCTGACAGGTGTGCCGTGCGGAAATGGCCGTTCCCTCATTCCACCTGCAGAGAAGCGTGGCAGTCACTTCGGGTGACATACGTTGATTGCGTTGCTTTCGGTAGCGGCAATCGTCGTCCAGGGGGATTTGGTCAGATACGCACTGCTGTCGCCGTCCGCCCGCGAGCGCAGCGGGACTGCCTGGGGCGTGGGTCGCCGACCGCCATTGATGTACGAGGCGATCTCATGGACTTGTCGTATTCCCTCTGTCGGGTCGCTACGGCGGAGTTCGTAGCCTGTACGTGCAGGAGGCCCCGGACCGATCATGGTCAGGGGCCTCCGGTGTCATATGCCCGGACTACTTGCCGCACAAGGCGCGGTGGTAGTCCAGGTGGTTCGGGTCCAGGGGGTGGGACGGGTGGTGGCGAAGGGGGAAGACGAGGGTGTCGTCCGAGGTGGTGCGGACCGTGCCGTCGAGGGCGATGTAGATCGCCAGGGTGTCGAACTGGACGTGGTGATTGGGGCAGAGGACGAGCAGGTTGGTGAGGACGTCCGGGCCGTTGTGGGGACGGCCGAGGCCGCGGATGTGGGCCGCCTCGCTGTAGGTGCCGTCGAGGGTCGGCAGCGCCAGGCCGCAGACCTGGCAGGCGTTGCCGTGGAGTGCTTTCACCTCGGCCACGAGCGCCTGGTCGCGGACGACGGTCGAACCGCTCGTCGGGCGGCGGGGCGCAGGGACGGCAGGGGCGTCGGGGGCGTCGGGGCGGGGAAGGCCGCTCGCGGTGGTGTAACCCGCCAGGTCGAGTCCGCGAAGCAGAGTGTCCTGGGAGATGTCGGGCAGGAACCTTTTTCGCAGGGTCGAGATGGCCCGGATCCGGACGCGGGGGTCCGCGAGCAGTCTCTCGACCTGCTCGGTCAAGCCGCCCTCGGGGTTCCAATGGTCGAGATGGGCTGCCGAGTACGAGTCCGCTTGGTCGTCCGGTAGGCCGTGGACCTGCCAGAGACCGCTGCTCCGGAGCCGCCAGAACGAGTGCTCGGGCGAGAACGCGGAGTGTTTCTGGCCGAACTGTGCCATGAGTCCGTGCATATCGCCCCGGTACTCACGCCATGCAGCCCGGCCCGGGAGGCCCCTGGCCACGCGGGCGAAGGCCCACAGCAGCGACAGGGGCTTGTGCCGGGTCGGGACGCCGTGCTGTTGGTGGACCCGCAGGCGGCGCAGTGTCGTCATCAGCTCCTCCACTGTCGGAAGCCCGCCGCTTCCGGTGGCCCGGGCCCGTTCGGCCGAGGCCGCGTGGATCACGGACGGTGAGAGCTGTTGTGGTGTCGGCTCGGGCACTCGGGTCCCCCTCCGGTACGCGTGACTCGTACAGCGATCCTCTCAAGAGGGGATCCCCCTAGGATCGGGCGGATGGGTAAGAAGATCGAACTCACTGACCAGTTGATCGAGTTGGAGACCCTGGCCTGGGCGGAGATCCGGGAAGGGGTGCTGACCCTGGCGACCGCGGAGATCGTGCAGGCCGCAATCACCGCGCACGCCGAGGCCAGTGGGCAGAGCCGACAGGCGGTCGAGCAGGCGCTCAAGGGGCGGGTGCGGGGGACGGAAGCGGGGGAGGGGGCCGAGTGATGCGGCTGCCGAACATGTGATGAATGGACGGGAGTTGAGGGGTTTCGTCACTCACATGGAGTACCCCTAATGGGTGAGTGCCCGTGGCCCGCGCGGAGGCGGTTCGTTGCCAGATGGGAGCAGGGCGTCTCCGCCGGGAGTGTGCGGGGGCCCGTCGCACCGGTGGGGCGACGGGCCGGGCGCCGCGGAAGGGATGGGGGACGGTGGGCTATTTCGTACGGCGGAGCCGTGCCCACGCCCCGGACCAGGTGGCCGCGGGGAGCAGGGTCAGGCGGAGGCCGAGGGTCATCGCGAGGGCGAGCAGGAGCGCCGGAACCGGTGGCTGGTCGCCGACGGTGAGCAGGACCGCCAGGGTGCCCGGGCCGGTGGAGGCGAGGGCCGCCTCGGTGGGGGCCCGGAGGGTGAGGGGGCGGTCGGGGTCCGGGGGCGGCGGCGGGGTGCCGCGGTCCTCGGCGGGGGGTGGGAGGGGGAGAGGACGGCCCGCGGGAGACCGCGGGTCCTCGGGGGGTTGCGCCATGGCGACCTCCGGAGAAAGGGGAGGCGTCGCGCGGGCTCGCCGGATCCTGCCAAGACGAGACGAGCCGCGCGGCGCCGGTCCCGGACCAGTGCGTCGCCATCGCTAACGGGGCGCGCTCCCCGGGGGGTGCGCTCCTCCACTTGGATGAATGAATCCCGTCCGCTGACGTGTTGACGCGTGATGTTGACGATCGCCTGACCGATGGATCACCGGGGGATAGCTTCGGGGTGAAAGAGGGAGGTGGGCCCATGGGGTCGTGGGATGTCGGTGCTCCGGGAGTGCTGGAGCTGCCGTCCGGACGGTTGGTACGGGGCCGGGGGCTGCGCGAGCCCCGGCCCGAGGGGCCCGTGCCCGAGCTGGGTGTGTATCTGCTGGGCGAGCCGCCGCCCGCCGTGGAGTGGGAGAGCGACTGGATCCGCTGGCCGGACTTCCGGCTGCCCGCCGACCGGGAGCGGGCCCTCGTCGTGCTGCGGCGGACCTGGGAGCGGTGCGACGGGGAGCGGGTCGAGTTGGCGTGCCACGGCGGCCGGGGCCGTACCGGGACCGCGCTGGCCTGTCTGGCCGTACTGGACGGGGTGCCTCCGGCCGAGGCCGTCGCCTATGTCCGGGCGCGGTACGACCGGCGGGCCGTCGAGACGCCCTGGCAGAAGCGGTACGTACGACGGTTCGGGCCGGGCTGACGGCGGCGTACGGGCCCGGCGGCGGACGGCCGCCCGGGCCCGTTGTCGGTGGGCGGGGGCACACTGGAGACATGTGCCGCAGTATCAAGACGCTCCGACCGCCCGCCCTGCCCGAAGAGGCCACCGAGGAGGACATGCGTGCCGCCGCGCTCCAGTACGTACGGAAGGTCTCCGGCTTCCGGGCCCCCGCCGCGCACAATCAGGAGGTCTTCGACCGGGCCGTGGACGAGATAGCGGAGGCGACCGCCCGGCTGCTCGACGGGCTGGTGATCAAGGGGAGGGCGTAGGGCCGACTCCTCTGGATCCCGGCGGCCTCGCGGGCCGACCGGTCGTGTGCCGTCAGGCCGGTTCCGTGGCCGGCTGCGGGGCCGGGCGGCGGCGCATGACCAGGGCCGCCAGCGCGCCCGCCGCGAAGAGGGCGCAGACCGAGACCGCCGCGCCCACCCAGCTGGCGCCCAGCCACTGGCCGCCGAAGTAGCCGAGGCCGACGCTGTAACCGGCCCAGATCACTCCGGCGAGGGCCGACCACGGCAGGAACTCGCGGACCCGGCGGCGGGCGGCGCCCGCGCCGAGGGAGACGACCGAACGGCCCGCCGGGGCGAACCGGGCGATCACCACCAGGGCTCCGCCGCCCCGGGCCAGCGTCGAACCCAGTCTGTCCTGGGCCTTGGTGAGTCTGCGGGAGCGGGCGATGGCCCGGTCGAAGCGGTCTCCGCCGCGCCGGGCGAGCCGGTAGGCGAAGAGGTCGCCCAGGACCGAGGCGGTCGCGGCGCAGAGGATGAGGATCAGCAGGGACGGCACCTCGCGGGGCACCTGGCCGGTGACGGTGGTCGAGCCCGCCGCGGCGGCCGTCGCGGCCGTGATCACCAGTACGCCGCTCGGCAGGACCGGCAAGAAGACGTCGAGCAGCACGGAGAGCGCCACGACGGCATAGATCCAAGGGCTGCCGACCAGCGGCCCCAGACTCTCCAGCACTGTTTACTCTCCCCGTTGCCCCATGTGATGACAGTGCTGTGTCGGTCTGGTCGGTCTGTGTTCAGGTGACGATGGCACTGACAGCTGTACAGCGTACGCGCGGTGTCCACCGGAAGTTCGTCCTGGGCGGCGGATGTTGTGATCATCACCTTGGCTGCCGGTGAGTCCGTCGTCTCCGTCCGCGCCCGAGAAGCCCCCAAAACCGTCCGGACGGTTCGACGTTACTCGGCCGTGCCGACCACGGGTAACGCCCGAACCCTCCAAAGAGGGGCCGGGCGCTCCGTTGTGTATCGACACATACCTGATGGGTGATGCATCGGTTGTCGTCGCCGGTGCGACGGATCAGCAGGTCAGCGTCGGCGTCAGTGGCTCGCGGTGGCCTCGGCGCGCGACCGCGGCCGGTCCTCGGCGCCGGTCCGGTCGCGGCCGAACGCCGAGTCCAGCGCCAGCGCGCCGGGGCCGGTGAAGACCAGCAGCAGGAAGGCCCAGCAGAACATCGCCGACGCCTCTCCCATGTTCTCCATCGGGAACAGGCCCTCGGGCTGGTGGACCTTGAAGTACGCGTACGCCATCGAGCCCGAGGAGACGAACGCGGCCGAGCGGGTGCCCACGCCCAGCATCACCAGGCCGCCGCCGACCAGCTGGATCACCGCCGCGTACCAGCCCGGCCAGGTGCCGGCCTCGACCGTCGCGTTGTCGGGCACGCCCAGCAGTCCGAAGAGGCTGGCGGCGCCGTGGCAGGCGAAGAGCAGGCCGACCACGATCCGGAAGGCGCCGATGGCATAGGGCTGATAGCGGGTAAGGGTCCGGGTGACGTCGGTGCTGGTGGCCATGTGGGGGCTCCTGAGTGGTGGGGGGAGCGGAGGGGCGGTCTCGGCCCCGGGTGTTCGTCCCGGACGGGACGCTGTCACAAGTTAGGTACCCCTTATGGATGCTTGCAAGTTCAAGTAACGGGTTGAGGGTGATTTTCATGCGACTTTCATCGAGCGCCCCGAGCCCCCGTACGCCGGTATGCGACCCATCCGCCGGTAGTCGCGCACGCCCGGCGCGCGCATAGGGTTGGCGTGTGCTGCTGACGGTCGATGCCACCTTCGGCGCGGTGCTCGCCGTACTGCTCGCCGCGGCGGCGACCGTGGCCGCCGTCGCCCATCTCGGGCGCTCCCGGGAGATCGTCGTCGCGGGCGTCAGAGCCGCGGCCCAGCTCGCGACGGTCTCCCTGGTCATCGGCTGGGTGGTGCACGCGCTGCCGCTGCTCTTCGGCTTCGTCCTGCTGATGTACGCGGTCGCCGTATGGACCGCCGGGCGGCGGCTGACCCGCAATACGACCTGGTGGTGGGCCGCCCTGCCGATCGCGGCCGGGGTCTTCCCGGTCGTCGCGGCGCTGCTGCTGACCGGTCTCGTGCCGCTGAAGGGGATCGCCCTGGTCCCGGTCGCCGGGATCCTGATCGGCGGCGCCCTCACGGCGACCGTACTGGCCGGGCGGCGGGCCCTCGACGAGCTGCGGCAGCGGCACGGGGAGGTCGAGGCGGGTCTCGCGCTCGGGCTGCCGGAGCGGGACGCCCGGCTGGAGGTGGCCCGTACGGCCGCGGCGGACGCCCTGCTGCCGGGCCTGGACCAGACCCGTACGGTCGGTCTGGTCACCCTGCCCGGGGCGTTCGTCGGAATGCTGCTCGGTGGCGCCTCCCCGCTGCTCGCCGGGGCCGTACAGCTCTTCGTACTGGTCGCGCTGATGGCGGTCCAGGCGGTGGCCGTCGCGGTGGTGCTGGAGCTGGTGGCCCGGGGGCGGCTGCACCGGACCGGATGCGACAGCCCCACCGACCGGCATTGACCGAAGTCGACCGGTACCGACCGGCACGGTGACCGGCTCCGACCGGCTCCGGCCGCACTCCGATGGGCTACCCTGGACGGAGCAGAAGGGGAGTAGCTCTTCGCCGGAACGTCGACATACTGCCGCATCAGGGTCCTACAGCCCCGGTCCGGCCGGCGCCCGGAGGCGGCGGACCGTGTGATCGGTCCGGTCCGCCAGCGAGACCTTCGGCCGCAGTGTCCTATTGACGCTGCCGTGCCGAAGCGACCCCTTTTCCGGGCAGGCGGATTCCCCGAGGATCCCGCTCCCGCGGTCTCTCGGTACGGGCAGCCCGACCGACAGAGGAATCCATTCCGTGATCAGCTTCACCGTCATGGCGATCACCTTCGGCGTCGTCTTCCTGGCCGAACTCCCCGACAAGACAGCCCTGGCCGGGCTGATGCTCGGCACCCGCTACCGCGCCTCCTACGTCTTCGCGGGGGTCGCGGCGGCTTTCGCCGTCCATGTCGCGCTCGCGATCGCCGCGGGCAGTGTGCTCACCCTGCTGCCGCACCGGCTGGTGCAGGGCGTGGTGGGCGCGCTCTTCCTGGGCGGCGCGCTGATTCTGCTCTTCCGCAAGGCGGACGGCGACGAGGAGGGCATCAAGCAGCCCGAGGACCAGTCCTTCTGGAAGGTGTCGGGCGCCGGGTTCATGCTGATCCTGGTCGCCGAGTTCGGTGATCTGACACAGATCATGACCGCGAACCTGGCCGCGCGGTACGACAATCCGATCTCGGTGGGTCTCGGGGCGGTGCTGGCGCTGTGGGCCGTGGCCGGTATCGGAATCCTCGGCGGCCGGACCCTGATGAAGTACGTACCGCTGCGGCTGATCACCAAGATCGCGGCGGCGCTGATGCTGGCCCTGGCCGGGTTCAGCTTCTACGAGGCCATCACGGGCTGACCTGGCCCCAAGCCCCGAAGCCCAGGCAGTCCGGGGTCCGGTCGCCCGACACCCGGCGGTCGGCCGCGACCAGGGCCGGGGCACGCGAAAGGGGGCGTACGGAACACTCTCCGTACGCCCCCTTCGGCTTCGGCGGCGCGCGACGCCCGGGCCGGGCCCGCCGGACGCGTCAGACCAGAGCGAGCCGGATCCGGCCGTCGGCCTCGGCGGTCACCGTCAGCCCGGTCAGATCGGCCACATGCAGATCGGGCCCGAACGGCAGGGCGCGCGGCCCGACCCCGACGACCCGCATCCCGGCGGCGCGACCGGCGGCTATCCCGGCCTCGGAGTCCTCGAAGACGACACAGTCGGCGGGGTCGAAGCCCAGCTCGGCGGCGCCCTTGAGGAAGCCCTCGGGGTCGGGCTTGCTGGCGCTCACGGACTCGGCCGTGACCCGGACGGACGGCAGTGGCAGTCCGGCCGCGGCCATCCGGGCCGTCGAGAGCGGCACGTCGGCCGAGGTCACCAGGGCGTGCGGCAGCTCCGCCAGCGCGGCGAGGAAGGCGGGCGCGCCGGGCACGGGTACGACGCCCTCCATGTCGGCGGTCTCCCGGGCCAGCATCACCGCGTTGTCCGCGTGGTTCTCGGCCATCGGCCGGTGGGGCAGCAGTTCGGCCATCGTGGCGTACCCCTGACGGCCGTGGACGACCTTCATCGCCGCCTCGGGGTCGAGGCCGTGCTCCACGGCCCAGTTCCGCCAGACGCGTTCGACGACGGCGTCCGAGTTGACGAGGGTGCCGTCCATGTCGAGGAGAAGGGCTCGGGCGGTGAGGGCGGTGGCCTGCATGGGCGTACTCCTGGCGCGGCATGGGCAGCGGCCGGACCGACCAGGCGGCGCGGCGGCGCGCTGCGGGGCGTACAAGGATCCCGCGTGCGCCGGGCGGATGCGGCGCCGGGCGGCGAATCCGGGCCGTCGGCGGCCGCTTCCGCGCGGCGTGCGTCGGCGGTCGGTACGGCGGGCTGCCGCACCGGGCGGGAACAAGCGGCTCCGCCCACCGGTCAGGGAGAGGGGCGGAGCCACTTTGTTCAATCATGGTACAAAGCGCTGGCCGAAAGTGCCACCCCCGGCCGGTTCGACGGGCCGCGACGGAGTATTCGCCCCACTATGGGATGGCGGGAACGCGACCGGGCCCGACGCCGGGCGTACGGCTCCCGCCAGGACCCACGAGGCGCGCCCCGGGCCTCGGCGGCGGGTCCCGGACGGCGAGGAGGCCCGGATGGCACAGCAGCAGCCCCGTACGTACGCCGGGGACCCGGCGCCCGGCGAGGGGCAGGACCGGCGCGGCGTCCTGCTGGCCATCGGCGCGCTGCTGCTCGGCATGCTGCTCGCCGCCCTCGACCAGACCATCGTCTCCACGGCGCTGCCCACCATCGTCAGCGAGCTGGGCGGTCTCGAACATCTCTCCTGGGTCGTCACGGCCTATCTGCTGGCGTCCACCGCCGCCACACCCCTCTGGGGCAAGCTCGGCGACCAATACGGGCGGAAGAAGCTCTTCCAGACCGCGATCGTGATCTTCCTGATCGGCTCGGCGCTCTGCGGCATAGCGCAGAACATGCCCCAGCTGATCGGCTTCCGGGCGCTCCAGGGCCTGGGCGGCGGCGGGCTGATGGTGCTCTCGATGGCCATCGTCGGCGATATCGTCTCGCCCCGGGAACGCGGCCGATACCAGGGCCTCTTCGGTGCCGTCTTCGGCGCGAGCAGCATCCTCGGCCCACTGCTGGGCGGCTTCTTCACCGAGCATCTGAGCTGGCGGTGGGTCTTCTACATCAATCTGCCGATCGGGGCCGTCGCCCTGGTGGTGATCGCCGCCGTGCTGCGCATCCCGGCCCGGCCGACCCGCCACACCATCGACTACCTCGGTACGTTCCTGATCGCGGCGGTCGCCACCTGTCTCGTCCTGGTCGCGTCCCTCGGCGGCACCACCTGGGCCTGGGGCTCCGCGCAGATCATCGGACTCGCGGCGCTCGGACTGGTGCTGCTGATCCTCTTCGTACTGGTCGAGCGCCGAGCGGCGGAGCCCGTACTGCCGCCGCGTCTCTTCCGGATCCGGACCTTCACCCTGGTCTCGGTGATCAGCTTTGTGATCGGCTTCGCCATGTTCGGGGCGATGACCTTTCTGCCGACCTTCCTCCAGGTCGTCCGGGGCGTGAGTCCGACGCTCTCCGGCGTGCACATGCTGCCGATGGTGCTCGGGCTGCTGATCGCCTCCACCGCGTCCGGCCAGCTCGTCAGCCGTACCGGCCGCTGGAAGGTGTTCCCCGTCGCCGGGACCGCGATCACCGCCGTCGGACTGCTGCTGCTCCACCGGCTGACCGAGTTCAGCTCCGACGCCGTGATGAGCTTCTCCTTCTTCGTCTTCGGCTTCGGGCTGGGCCTGGTGATGCAGGTCCTCGTCCTGGTCGTGCAGAACGCCGTACGGTACGAGGACCTGGGCGTCGCCACCTCGGGCGCCACCTTCTTCCGCTCCATCGGCGCGTCGTTCGGCGTCGCCGTCTTCGGCACGATCTTCTCCAACGGGCTCCGCGACAAGCTCTCCGCCGCCCTCGCCGGGCGCCCGGTGCCGCCCGGCGCCGGGACGGACCAGCTCGCCGCCGACCCCCAGGCCATCTCCCAGTTGCCGCCCGCCCTGCGCGGCCCGGTGGTGCACGCCTTCGCCTCCGCGATCACCGACGTCTTCCTCTACGCGGTCCCCGTCGTCGTCCTCGCCTTCGTCGTCTCCTGCTTCCTGCGGGAGGACCCGCTGCGCGGCTCGGTGACCGCGCCCGACCCCAGCCAGACCCTCGCCTCCAACCCGGTGGAACGGTCCTCCCACGAGGAGGCCGCCCGCGCCCTGTCGGTACTCGGATCGAGAGAGGGGCGGCGGCATATATACGAGAAGATCACCGAACGCGCCGGATACGACCTGCTGCCCGGGTCGAGCTGGCTGCTGCTGCGGATCCGCCGCCACGGGACCGTCGAGCCGGGGCTGCTCGCCGACACCACCCCCGTACCGCTGCGGGTGATCACGGACGCGGCCCGGCAGGTCGAGGAGCGGGGCCTGGCCGCCCGGGAGGGGGTGCAGCTCGTCCTCACGGAGCCGGGCCTGGAGACGGCGGTACGGCTGGCGAAGGCGCGCGAGGAGTCACTGGCCGAGCTGCTGGGCGACTGGTGGGGGCCGGACCGGCCGACCGACCTCGTCCAGCTCGTCGAGGAGCTGAACGCCGAGCTGTGCGGCTCCGACCAGGAGCGGCCGAACGGGCCGGGGCCGCGGGGCGACCACGCGCCCCCGTCGTCGCCGGGCGGCTGAGAACCGGTGAGCGCTGCTCTTGCAAAGCAGATGTCGGTTCTTGAGAAGCGGGTGCCGGTACGGCTCAGGCGGCGGCCCGGCGCTCCGCCTCGACGCGCCGCTCGGCTTCGCCCCAGGTGATCGGCAGCTCGTCGGCGGCGACCTCCCAGTAGACGAAGGCCGAGTCCTTCATGGTGGACCGCAGCCCGGTCATCACGCTCCGGTGCGGCTCCGCTCGGGCGTAGGCGTACAGGGCGTCCCGGCTCTCCCAGGCGGAGAGGGTGAAGAACTCGCGGCGGAGCGGCCGGGCGTTCAGCGACGCGCCGAGGGCGCCCGGCGCGGTCCGGACCTGCCGCCAGGCCCGGAGCGCCCCGGCCAGGAAGCGGGGCACGTCCTTGAGTGAGCGGACCTCGAACCGGGACGCCATCACGACGGCGCGGGTGCCGGGGTCGGCGGGGTGGGGGGTGATCCAGGGCAGGGCGGGCACGGTGACCTCCGGAACGGCGCGGTCGTCGGTGGATAGTCTTGCTATCTACTCTTGGAGAGTAGCACTCTCCGCTATCCATTGCAGGGTCGCGACGCCCCGACTGCTCCCGGCCGTACCGGGACCCGGACGGCCCCGCCTCGGGACTCGGGCGATACGGTCGGTCGAGACCGACTCTGCGAAGGATGTCCCGTGGCCAGTGTTGTGAAGATCAACGTCCTGACCGTCCCCGCCGAACAGCGCGAGGTGCTGGAGAAGCGGTTCGCGTCCCGGGCCGGAACCGTCGACGGCAGCGACGGCTTCGAATGGTTCGAGCTGCTCCGCCCGGTGGACGGCACCGACCGCTACCTCGTCTACACCCGCTGGCGTTCCGAGGCCGATTTCGAGGCGTGGATGGCCGGCTCGATGCGCGGCGCCCACAAGCCCGCGGAGCCCGCCCGGGGCGCCGAGGGCGGCGAGAAGCCGAAGCCCGCCGCGACGGACTCCACCCTGTGGTCCTTCGAGGTCGTCCAGTCCGCCGGACCCCGGAACACGGCCCAGGGCTGATCCCGGCGCGGCCTCACCCCCGGGGCCCGCGCGGCGGCCTGATGCTGTCGGCGGTCCGCGGCCCGCCCGTGGTTTGTCTCGCAGTTCCCCGAGCCCCTGAAGGCTCGCCCGAGCACCGCCCTGAACAGGTACCCGCCTCCGCGAGTACGGCGGGACGGCAACCCAGGGGCTCGGGGAACTGCCGGACAAGCAGCCCGGGGGCTACTCCACGACCCGGGCCACCAGCAGGCCGTCGTAGCCCTTGGCGCCCACCGTCTGGACCGCCGTCGCCTCCAGGCGGGGTTCCCGGGACACCAGGTCGAACATCTCCCGGGTGCCCCGCAGCGCCGGGTCGTCCACCGACGGGTCGACCAGCGCGCCGCCCCGGACCACGTTGTCCACCACGATCAGCGACCCCGGCCGGGTCAGCTTCAGCGCCCACTCCACGTACCGGGCGTTGTTCACCTTGTCCGCGTCGACGAAGACCAGGTCGAACGGGCCCGCGCCCGGCTCGGCGGCCAGTTTGGGCAGGGTCTCCAGGGCCGGGCCCGTACGGATCTCCGCGACCGAGTCCAGACCGGCCCTCGCCAGGTTCGCGCGGGCCACCTCCGCATGCCGCTCGTCGTACTCCAGTGAGATCAGCCTGCTGCCCTCGGCCAGCGCCCCGGCCAGCCAGATCGTGCTGTAGCCGCCCAGCGTGCCGATCTCCAGCACCCGCCGGGCGCCCAGCGTGCGGGCCAGCAGCCGCAGCAGTTTGCCCTGGTTCGGGGCGACGGCGATCGACGGCAGCCCTGCCGCCTCGCTCTCCGCCAGCGCCCCGGTCAGGGCCTCGTCCCCGGGAATCAGCTTCTCGGCCAGATAGGCGTCGACGGCGTCCCAGCGCGCCCGGGCCGTCTCTTCGTACGCATCGCTCATGCGCTCAACCTAAGCTGTTCTCCGTGCCCCGCGACCCCCTCGGCGTCGCACCGGTCACCGTGGCGTGACCAGCGGTACGGAGGACCGGCCGCCGCACGCGTCCGTACCGGGCGGCTCCGTCGTACCGGATCCGGCCGGACATCCGAGCAAAACCGGGCGACAGTCAGGCAAAGAGGGGGTTGCCCGAGTCTCATTCTCTGGGCAATGCGAGGCTTTTCGGGGCCGTGTCACCTCTTCACCAGGTGACGACGGCCCACCGGACCGGGAAACACAGGCAATACGGGATGCAGGGGAGGCGCGGCGCGAGTGGCGAACGCGGAGCACAGCGTGCGCGGAAGTGATACCGCGAGAGGGACGGTGACCAGGATGGGCGCGGCGAGAGCCGCGCTCTGGCTGCTGGCCGCCGTACTCGCCGTACGGCAGCTCGCGGTCGTCCTGCGCCGCCCCGAGGGCGAGCGGCTGATCGACCTCGACGCCTGGGTCGGCCCCCAGGGCGTACTGCACGTCGCCGGGTCCCTCTACGAGAACGACCGGTTCAACGGCACCCCCTTCGCCGGGCTCGTACTGAAACCGCTGACCCGCACCGCCGAGCAGAGCCTGGGCGTGGTGTGGACCTTCGCCACCCTGCTGCTCGTCGTCGGCATAGGACTCGTCGTCGCCCGCGCCCTGCCCGGCCCGGTGTCGCGCCTTACGTCCCTCCTCGCCGCGCCCCTCGCGATCAGCCTGCTGATGCTGTCCCTGCCCGTACGGAACAGCTTCTATCTCGGCCAGACCAGCATCATCCCGGTCCTCCTCGTCCTGCTCGGCGCCCTCGCCGTCCGCGGTGAACGGGGCGCGGGCGTCCTGATCGGCATCGCCGCCGCCCTCCAGCCCACGGTGCTCCTCTTCACCCCGCTGCTCTGGTTCACCGGCCGCCGCCGGGCCGCGATCACCGCGGGCGCGACCTTCGCCGCGGCCACCGCCGTCGCCTGGGCCGCGATGGCCGGGGACTCCTGGACGTACTGGATCGAGCACGCCGCGGGCGCCGGACTCGGCGGCGCCTCCGACGCGGTCGCCAACCAGTCCCTGCACGGCGCCCTGCTCCGGCTCGGCCTCGAAGGCCCGCTGGAGATCGCGCTCTATCTCGCCCTGGCCGCCGCCGTCGCCTGGTTCGGGCTGCGGCGCGCCGTCCGCTACGCCCGGGACGGCCAGCTGCTGCTCGCCGTCGCCGTCACCGGCTGTGTCGCCGCCGTCGTCTCGCCCACCACCTGGCAGCACCAGCTGCTGTGGGTACTGCTCGCCGTGGTCGGCCGGGTCGGCAAGAAGGCCGCCGACCGGATGCTCTGGCCGGTACTCGTCGTCTTCGCCCTGACCCTGCCGGGCAAGATGCTGCTGCCGAACATGGAGTTCCTGTACCCGCTGCGGGACAACACGGTGCTCATCGCGGCGCTCGCCGCGGCCGTCGCGATGCCGTTCCTGTCCCGTACCGATCCGCATTTCGCCCGGCCGCTGCCGACGGAATACGCCACCCCGCCCGCGTCCCGCTGGCGCTGGGTGCCGCTGCTGCCGTTCTGGCGGCGGGCCCTGAGCCGTCCCAATCTGCTGCTGGAACTGGTGGCGATCCGGGTCGGCTACGCGATCTACTCCAAGATCCGGCTGGCGGCCACCGCCTCCACGGCCACCGCCGAGGAGCACGGCCGGCAGATCGTCGCCATCGAGCAGGCCATCGGGATCGACATCGAGCACGGCATCAACATGGCCGCGGCGAAGGTGGAGTGGCTGACGGACTTCCTGAGCTTCTACTACACCTCGTTCCACTTCCCGGTACCGCTGGCGGTCCTGGCGGTGCTCTACATCCGCCGCCCCACGGACTACCGCTGGGCGCGGGCCTCCCTCGCCTTCGCCACCCTGCTGGCGCTGGTCGGCTTCTGGCTCTACCCGCTGGCGCCGCCGCGGCTGATGCCGGGGATGGGCTTCATCGACACGGTCCACCGGACCGAGGACCTGTCGAACCCCGAGTTCGGCGCGATGACCGCCGTCACCAACCAGTACGCGGCGATGCCGTCGCTGCACTTCGGCTGGTCCCTCTGGTGCGGTGTGGTGATCGTGATGCTGGCGCCGAAGCTCTGGATGAAGGCGCTGGGGCTGCTGCATCCGCTGATCACGCTCTATGTGATCGTCGCCAGTGCCAACCACTGGATCCTGGACGCGCTCGGCGGGGCGATCGTCGTCGCCGCGGGCTTCGGTCTGACCTACGTACTCTCGGGGCGGCGGTCGGCCCTGCCGGAGAAGGCTGGATCTGCGGCGGACGCGGCGGAAGCCGCGCCGGTACCGGGAGGACCGGCCACGGCCCCTGCGGACGGGATCGCCGGGGCGGCCCCCGTGGTCGAGACGAAGGTCTCCGTACCGGCGGCCCGTACCCCGGTGGACGGCTCGCCCGACCCGGCCGGGACCGGCGCCGGGACCGGTGGTCGCGACTCGGACGGCGGCGGTACGGCGGTCACCGGGAAGTCGGCGACCTGAACCGGGCGCGGTGACGGTGCGCGGGGGTACGCGTCGTCGCGTGCGCGCCTGCTGATGGAGTGACGGAGGGGCGGGCCGCTCGGTGGTACGAGCGGCCCGCCCCTCCGCCGTCCGTCCGGATCGACTGGACATCGACTGGACATCGACCGATGGAGGCCGGTCGGGGCGCTCCCGGAGGCGGGCGGCTACGCGCTCCCCGCCTGGGCCGCGCTCCCCGCCTGGGCCGCGTTGGCCTCCCAGACGCCGTCGCCGACGCAGGGGTGGTCGGTGAAGCGCCGGGAACCGCCGCCGCCGAGGCCCACCCGGTCGCCCTCCCGGGCGAAGACCGCGCCCTCGGCGTCGTAGACGGTGGCCGTGCCGTTCTCCGTCCGTACGCTCCAGCCGTCGGCCCAGGCGATCGGGGTCGGGGCGGTACCCGCCGCCCCGGCGACCGCGAGGCAGCGTTCCGGGGTGACCACCAGAGTGCCCTGGAGATGGGCGTAGAGGGCGCCCCGGGAGTCAGCGGCCGAGCGGACCACCATCCGGGGCTCGGCACCCCCGGCGGCTCCCGCCTTCGTCCCGGCCCGGTCCGGTGCGGGCTGCCCGGACGCCGTACGCTCCCCGCCCGACCCGGACTCGGCGGCCGCCGGGCCCGCGCAGCCGGTCGCGGCGGCCAGCAGCAGTACGGCGGCGGCGGTCGCCGCCCCGGCGAGCGGAGCGCGTCGGCTCCGGGTCGGGTCGTGCCCCGGACGATCGTTCCTCATGGCGGCTTCGTCCCCTCCCCGCCCGGCTCCCCGGCCGTCGGCCGTGGCGGGGCTTGGTGTGTGGGCCCGTACGGTACCGGGGCGGCGGGCCCGCGGGACGGCGGGCCCCGTGATAGCCGCCGGGTCCCTGCCGGGGCCGCGCGAACCCGGCCCGGGTTCATCACGTACCGGGCCGCTAGGTGTATTGACCACGAGCGTTGTTGACGGTTCCGGGTCTTGATCATGGCGAAGACCTCCGGTGTGGTGGAGGTGTCTAGGCTCCACACCGC
>NZ_JBFADP010000028.1:0-101441 GCF_040641415.1 Streptomyces sp. NPDC020875
GCCCTCCACGGCACCGCCCGAACTGCCCGGGCCGCGCCCAGCGGCCTGATGTTGTCGGCGGTCCGCACCACCGTCGTGGCTGTTCGCGCAGTTCCCCGCGCCCCTAAATGCTCTCCCCAGCGCCGCCCCTGAAAAGGAGGGGCACCCGCCTCTTTGCCAGGGCGTCGAGGAGGGCAACCAGGGGCGCGGGGAACTGCGCGAACAGCCCACTACGGGCCGCAGGCACTATCGAAACAGCGGCCCGGCAGCGCGGAGGGCGGGCCGTGCCGTGAACGGGCCGAGGCGCTGGGGGTCCCCCCATTGTGGAAAGCACAGGGGGCAGAACTGCGCGAGGAGCCGACAACGGCAACCACCCCCCGGGCCGAGGCGCTTCGGGCGCGGGAACCCGCGGCGGGAGGCGCCCCGGTACTGTTCGGCGAATGAGCAGGGTGAATCTCGATGACTTCTCCGATCTGATCGGCCGCTCCGACGGCGCCTTGCGCCAGTCCGCCGAGGACCGCCGCGCCCGTCTCCCGCTCGCCCCCAAGGCCCTGGGGCGCCTGGACGAGCTGGGTGAGTGGCTGATCGCCGCGCAGGGGGTCGTACCGCCGCGGCTGGTCGAGCGGCCGAAGGTGGTGCTGTTCGCCGGGGACCACGGCGTCGCCGGTCTCGGGGTCTCCGGGCGGGCGGCCGGGGAGGCGTACCGCCTGGTCGAGGACGTGCTGGCGGGGACGAGTCCGGTCGCGGTGCTGGCCCGGGCGCAGGGCGTACCGGTCCGGGTCGTGGACGCGGGTCTCGACTGCGATCCGGCGCTGCTGCCGGAGGACGTCGTCCGGCACCGGGTCCGCCGGGGCAGCGGCCGGATCGATGTCGAGGACGCGTTGACGCCGGAGGAGACGGACGCCGCGATCCGGCTGGGCATGGCGATCGCCGACGAGGAGGCCGACTCCGGGACGGATCTGGTCGTACTGGGGGATCTCAGCGTCGGCGGGACGACGCCCGCCGCCGTGCTGATCGCGGCGCTCTGCGGTACGGACGCGTCCGTGGTGACGGGCCGTGGCGGTGCGGGTATCGACGATCTGGCGTGGATGCGCAAGTGCGCGTCGATCCGGGATGGTTTGCGCCGGGCCCGCCCGGTGCTGGGCGACCAGGTGGAGTTGCTGGGGGCGGTGGGCGGTGCCGATCTCGCGGCGATGACGGGGTTCCTGTTGCAGTGCGCGGTGCGCCGTACGCCGGTCGTCCTCGACGGGGTGGTCTCCGCGGCGTGCGCGCTGGTCGGGCAGCGGGCGGCGTTCCGCGCGCCGGACTGGTGGCTGGCGGGCCAGCTGACGGAGGAGCCGGGCCAGCCGAAGGCGCTGGACCGGATGGCGCTCAATCCGCTGCTGGAGCAGGGGGTCTCCGTCGGGGAGGGCACAGGGGCGCTGCTCGCCCTTCCTCTCGTGCGGGCCGCGGCGGCGCTGCTGGCCGAGCTGCCGGAGCGCCCGGAGAGCCCGGAGCCGGACCCCGACGACGAGCCCGGGAACGAGCCCGGTTCGGAGTCGGCGAGCCACGACGGCTGACGTACCGGCGGCGTCAGTCCGGCGTATCGCCCCGGGAGCCCGGCGCGTCCGGCGCGTCCGGCGCGTCCGGGGCGTCCGGGGCGCCGCCGATCAGGTTCTGGAACCGGCGCCGGGGCCCGTTCCACCGGCGGTCGTGGCGGTACGAGCGCAACGCGGCCCGGGCCCTGGCCCGGTGCCGCCCGCCGTAGAACCGGCGCGCCCACGGCGAACCCGGCCGGGCCAGCCGGATCGCGCCGAACAGCGCGACGAACGGGATCAGCACCCCGATCAGTGCCATCCTCGGCTTCCCCTTGGCCAGGACGACCACCACCAGCAGCAGATTGAGCACCACGGTGGAGATCACCGTGGCCCGGTCCTGCTGTTCGTCGGCGCTGAGGGAGTCCACGCCCAGCGGTGAGAAGCCCGCGATGACCAGCATCGCCAGCGCCGATGCCAGGACGACGACCTCGACGCTGCGGCGGCCCTCCTCGGTCCAGTAGACGTCGGCGAGATGGACGATGAGGGCGAACTCGTCCAGGACCAGCCCGGCGCCGATCCCGAAGACGACCGCGAACACGGCGGCGGACCAGCCGTGCCGGCCGCTGCCGACCGCGCCGAAGCCGCCGATCACGGTGAGGATCACCCCGGGGACGACATGGTGGATATGGACCCCGCCGGGGGTGACGTTCCGGAACGGGCCCCGGCCCGCGCGGATCAGCCGGGTCACGGTCCGGGTCAGCAGAAAGGTCAGGACGAAGGCCGTCAGGGCGAGCAGCATCGGCAGCTTGCCCGGTTCGGTGATGTTGTCGTGGAACCACTGCCCCATAAAGTTTTCTCCGGTTTCTCCGCTTTCCTTAACTTCCCCACGACTCATCCCGATATAAGGGCAATCTAGCCCGTGGGCTACCCTTCGGCGGTGAACGATCCCTCCCCCGCCGCCGCGCGCGCCGGAGCCGTTACCGGTCTGCGGTTCGCCTTCGGCACCCTGACCGTGCTGCCCGTACGGCTGACGCGCTGGGACCGGGCCGCCGCCCGGGCGGGCATGCTGTGCGCGCCGGTCGCCGGGCTCGTCGTGGGACTCGCGGCGGCGGGCGCGGGCGGCGCGCTGTGGGCGGCGGGCGCGGGCGCGGGAATCGCGGCGGTGGCCTCCGTCGCCGTACCGGCCGTCCTCACCCGGGGACTGCACCTCGACGGACTCGCCGACACCGCCGACGGGCTGGGCAGCGCCAAGCCACCGGCGGAGGCGCTGCGGATCATGAAGCGGTCGGACATCGGGCCGTTCGGGGTGATCACCCTGCTCTTCGTGCTCCTCGCGCAGATCGCGGCGGTGGCACGGCTCTACGGACACGGCTGGGAGTACGGCGCCGGAGGCACGGTCCTCGCGGCGGTCACCGCCCGGCTGGCCCTCACGGCGGCATCCCGGGCCGGGGTGCCCTCCGCTCGCCCCGAGGGCCTGGGGGCGGCGGTCGCGGGCGCGGTCCCGGGGCGCCTCGCGGCGGCGGCGATCGTCCTGGCCCTCGCACTCTGCGCGGCGGCGGGCGGCGCCGTCGGGGCGGGCGGGGCGGGCCCGGAGGACGCCGTACGGTACGCCGTCGCGGCACTCGGCGGCCTCGCGGCGGCGGAACTGCTGCTGCGGCACTGCGGGCGGCGGTTCGGCGGGGTGACGGGGGACGTCTTCGGGGCGCTCGCCGAAACGGCGACGACGGCGACGCTGCTTCTCCTCGCCCTCACGGCATGACCTCCGGCCCGGCGGCGCCCCAGCGCCTTGGCCCTCCGGGTGAGGCCCACACCCCCGGGCCGCGCCCGGCAGCCTGATGTTGTCGGCGGTCCGCACCACCGTCGTGGCTTGTCGCGCAGTTCCGCCCCCTATGCCTTCGGCAATGGGGGGACCCCCAGCGCCTTGGCCCTCCGAGTGAGGCCCACAACCCCGGGTCCCGCCCGGCGCCCTGATGTTGTCGGCGGTCCGCACCACCGTCGTGGCTTGTCGCGCAGTTCCGCCCCCTATGCCTTCGGCAATGGGGGGACCCCCAGCGCCACCTAATGCTCTCCCCGGCCCCGCCCCTGGGAAAAAGGGGCTCGCCTTCCTACGAGGGCGACGAGGAGGGCAACCCAGGGGCGCGGGGAACTGCGCGACCAGCCACCCACGGTCCGCGGACCGCGAACAAACAGCAGGCCCCCGGGCGAGACCCGGGTAGTTCGGGCGGCGCCTCGGAGAGCCCGGGTGATACCCGCGGCCGGGGAAAAGCCGCGGCGGCCCCGCGCAGGGGAGCAACTCCCTTGGAAAGGCGGCCCGTCGAGCAGCGGCGGCGGCGCCCGCCGCGCGGTGGGCGCGGGGCAACGTGCAGGTGCCGTGAGTGATGGGCGTCGGCGCGCGTAGGCTCTGTCCGCACGGGACGCCTGGCGTCCCACCGCCGTCGCGTGGCCTCATCGGCCCTGGAACTAACGGAAGCGAGACATCAGCACCGTGACTGCACTCACTCTCAGCACTGCCGGCGCAGCGACGCTGCGCGCCGACGCAGTGGTCGTCGGGGTCGCCAAGGGCGCCAAGGGCCCGGTGATCGCGCCGGGCGCCGAGGCCGTGGACACGGCGTTCGACGGGAAGCTCGCCTCCGTCCTGGACACCCTCGGCGCCTCGGGCGCCGAGGGCGAGGCGATCAAGCTCCCGTCCCCCGCCGGACTGAAGGCCCCCGTCGTCCTGGCCGTCGGCCTGGGTGCCGCGCCGGAGAAGGGCGAGGCGTACGGCGCCGAGGCCCTGCGCCGGGCCGCCGGGACCGCCGCCCGCACCCTGTCGGGTGCGAAGAAGGCCGCGTTCGCCCTGCCGATCGGCTCCCCGGAGGACGCGGCCGCGGTCGCCGAGGGCGCGCTGCTCGGCGCGTACGCCTTCACCGCCTACCAGAGCGGCGACTCCGCGAAGGGCCCGCTCGCCGAGGTCGCCCTGCTCGGCGCCAAGCCGCGCGACAAGGCGTACAAGGCCGTGGCCGAGCGCGCCGTCGCACTGGCCGAGGAGATCAACCGGGCCCGTGACCTGATCAACACCCCGCCGAACGACCTCACTCCCGAGGCGTTCGCGGCGGTGGCGAGCGCCGCGGGCAAGGAGCATGGCATCAAGGTCCAGATCCTGGACGAGAAGGCGCTGGTCAAGGGCGGCTTCGGCGGGATCCTGGGCGTCGGTCAGGGCTCGGCCAACCCGCCGCGGCTGGTGAAGCTCAGCTACACCCATGGCAAGAACGCCAAGCACCTGGCGCTGGTCGGCAAGGGCATCACCTACGACTCGGGCGGCATCTCCCTGAAGCCCGCCGGGCACAACGAGACGATGAAGTGCGACATGAGCGGCGCCGCCGCCGTGTTCGCGGCGGTCGTCGCGGCGGCCCGGCTGGGTCTGCCGGTGAACGTCACCGGCTGGCTGGCGCTGGCGGAGAACATGCCGTCGGGTTCCGCGACCCGCCCCGGTGACGTGCTGCGGATGTACAGCGGCAAGACCGTCGAGGTGCTGAACACGGACGCCGAGGGCCGGCTGGTGCTCGGCGACGCGCTGTGGAAGGCGTCGGAGGAGAAGCCGGACGCGATCGTCGACGTGGCGACGCTGACCGGGGCGATGGTGCTGGCGCTGGGCAACCGCACCTTCGGTGTGATGGCCAACGACGACGCGTTCCGTACCGCCGTCCACGAGACCGCCGAGGAGGTCGGCGAGCAGTCGTGGCCGATGCCGCTCCCGGCGGAGCTGCGCAAGGGCATGGACTCGCCGACCGCCGATATCGCCAACATGGGCGAGCGGATGGGCAGCGGTCTGGTCGCGGGCCTCTTCCTCCAGGAGTTCGTCGGCGAGGGCATCACCTGGGCTCACCTGGACATCGCGGGTCCGGCGTTCCACGAGGGCGCGCCGTACGGCTACACGCCGAAGGGCGGCACCGGTTCCTCGGTCCGTACCCTGGTCCGGCTGGCGGAGCGGATGGGCGAGGGCGACCTCGGCTGAGCCGGATCCGCACCGGTCCGTCCGGAGCACGTCGTACGGCCCCGGGCCCCGCGCCCGGGGCCGTACCCGTACCCGGCCGGGGTCGGGGCCGGGGCGCCCGTCCGGCGGAGCCGCCCGTACCGCCCGTTCGCTCTGGACGAAACCGTTCCGACGGGCGGCCGGGAACGGAATCAGAGGGACGGGCCGGGATGTTCTACGCACCGGTAACCCCGAGGGTGATCGATCAGACGCGGTCAGACCTCCGCCCCGCGTCCCGTCTTTCCGCAACAAGTGCGAAGATGGGTTCTCGGCAGGACAGGGCCCCCACCACAGGGCCGACGAGACATCGGCCGCACACCAGCCGACAGGCCGGTCGCCCCGGCGAACGGGGGGAGCCGGTGACCGGCGCACATGCATGGAGGACGTGACGTGGCGAACGACGCCAGCACCGTTTTCGACCTAGTGATCCTCGGCGGCGGTAGCGGCGGTTACGCCGCGGCCCTGCGCGGGGCGCAGCTGGGTCTCGACGTCGCCCTGATCGAGAAGGACAAGCTGGGCGGCACCTGCCTGCACTACGGCTGCATCCCCACCAAGGCGCTGCTGCACGCCGGCGAGATCGCCGACCAGGCGCGCGAGTCGGAGCAGTTCGGCGTCCGCGCCACGTTCGAGGGCATCGACGTGGCCGCGGTGCACAAGTACAAGGACGACGTGATCTCGGGCCTGTACAAGGGTCTGCAGGGTCTGATCGCCTCCCGCAAGATCACCGTCATCGAGGGCGCGGGCCGGCTCTCCTCCCCCACCTCGGTCGATGTCAACGGACGCCGGATCGAGGGTCGCCACATCCTCCTGGCGACCGGTTCCGTGCCGAAGTCGCTGCCCGGCCTGGAGATCGACGGCAACCGGATCATCTCCTCGGACCACGCGCTGAAGCTGGACCGGGTCCCGCAGTCGGCGATCGTGCTCGGCGGCGGCGTCATCGGTGTGGAGTTCGCCTCCGCCTGGCGCTCCTTCGGTTCCGAGGTCACGGTGATCGAGGGCATGAAGCACCTCGTCCCCGTCGAGGACGAGAACAGCTCCAAGCTGCTGGAGCGGGCCTTCCGCAAGCGGGGCATCAAGTTCAACCTGGGCACGTTCTTCGAGAAGGCCGAGTACACCCAGGACGGCGTCCGGGTGACCCTCGCCGACGGGAAGACCTTCGAGGCCGAGGTGCTGCTGGTCGCCGTCGGCCGCGGTCCGGTCTCCGCCGGTCTGGGCTACGAGGAGCAGGGCATCGCGATGGACCGCGGCTATGTCCTCGTGGACGAGTACATGCGGACGAACGTGCCGACCGTCTCCGCGGTCGGCGACCTGGTCCCGACCCTCCAGCTCGCGCACGTCGGCTTCGGCGAGGGCATCCTGGTGGCGGAGCGGCTGGCCGGTCTGACGACCGTCCCGATCGACTACGACGGTGTGCCCCGGGTGACGTACTGCCACCCCGAGGTCGCCTCCGTGGGCATCACCGAGGCCAAGGCCAAGGAGATCTACGGTGCGGACAAGGTCGTCGCCCTGAAGTACAACCTGGGCGGCAACGGCAAGAGCAAGATCCTCAAGACGCAGGGCGAGATCAAGCTCGTGCAGGTCAAGGACGGTGCCGTCGTCGGCGTGCACATGGTCGGCGACCGGATGGGCGAGCAGATCGGCGAGGCTCAGCTGATCTACAACTGGGAGGCGCTGCCCGCCGAGGTGGCGCAGCTCATCCACGCCCACCCGACGCAGAACGAGGCGCTGGGCGAGGCGCACCTGGCGCTGGCCGGCAAGCCGCTGCACGCCCACGACTGAGCCTTAGGGCCGCGACCACTTCCGCACTTCCCCACGCCCGCGCATCGCCGGAGCTGGGGAGACCCACTGTTAGGAGCAACAGAAACCATGCCGGTTTCCGTAACCCTTCCGGCGCTCGGTGAAAGCGTCACCGAGGGCACCGTCACCCGCTGGCTGAAGGCCGAGGGCGAGCACGTCGAGGCCGACGAGCCGTTGCTGGAGGTGTCCACCGACAAGGTCGACACCGAGATCCCGGCCCCCGCCTCCGGCGTACTGGCCTCCATCAAGGTCGCCGAGGACGAGACCGTCGAGGTCGGCGCCGAACTGGCGATCATCGACGACGGTACGGGTGCCCCGGCCGCCGCCCCGGCGCCCGCCGCCGAGGCCGCGCCCGCGCCCGCCGCCGAAACCCCCGCCCCGGCCGCCGAGCCCGCCCCGGCTCCGGCGCAGGCCGAGGCCCCGGCGCCCGCCCCGGCCCGGGCCGAGGCTCCGGCCGAGGCGCCCGCCGGTGGCGCGTCCGGTACCGATGTCGTCCTCCCGGCGCTCGGCGAGAGCGTCACCGAGGGCACCGTCACCCGCTGGCTGAAGTCCGTCGGCGACTCCGTCGACGAGGACGAGCCGTTGCTGGAGGTGTCCACCGACAAGGTCGACACCGAGATCCCCGCCCCGACCGCCGGTGTCCTGCTGGAGATCGTGGTCGGCGAGGACGAGACCGCCGAGGTCGGCGCCAAGCTGGCCGTGATCGGCGCCCCGGGTGCCGCTCCGGCTCCGGCCGCCGCGCCCGCCGCTCCGGCGCCCGCCCCGGTCGCCGAGACCCCGGCCCCGGCTCCGGCCCCTGCGGCCGAGCCTGCCCCCGCCGCCCCGGCCCCGGCTCCGGCTCCGGCGCAGGAGGCTCCCGCCCCGGCGCCCGCCCCCGCGCAGGCGCCCGCCGCTCCCGCGGCGGCCGTCCCGGCCGGTGACGCGTACGTGACCCCCCTGGTCCGTAAGCTCGCCGCCGAGAACGCCGTGGACCTCTCCTCGGTCAAGGGCACCGGTGTCGGTGGCCGGATCCGCAAGCAGGACGTCGTCGCGGCGGCCGAGGCCGCCCGTGCCGCCGCCCCCGCGCCCGCCGCCGCCCCGGTGGCCGCCGCGCCCGCCGCGAAGAAGACCCCGGCGCTCGAGGTCTCCCCGCTGCGCGGCCAGACGGTCAAGATGACCCGGATGCGCAAGCTCATCGGCGACAACATGATGAAGGCGCTGCACAGCCAGGCCCAGCTCACCACGGTCGTCGAGGTCGACGTCACCAAGCTGATGCGGCTGCGCAACCAGGCCAAGGAAGGCTTCGCCGCCCGTGAGGGCGTCAAGCTCTCCCCGATGCCGTTCTTCGTCAAGGCCGCCGCCCAGGCGCTGAAGGCCCACCCCATCGTCAACGCCCGGATCAACGAGGACGAGGGCACCATCACCTACTTCGACTCGGAGAACATCGGCATCGCCGTCGACTCCGAGAAGGGCCTGATGACCCCGGTCATCAAGGGTGCCGGTGACCTCAACCTGGCCGGTATCGCCAAGAAGACGGCGGAGCTGGCCGGTGCCGTACGCACCAACAAGATCCGCCCGGACGACCTGGCGGGCGCGACGTTCACCATCAGCAACACCGGTTCGCGCGGCGCGCTCTTCGACACCGTCATCGTGCCGCCGACCCAGGCCGCCATCCTGGGCATCGGCGCCACGGTGAAGCGCCCGGCGGTCATCGAGACCGCCGAGGGCACCGTCATCGGCGTCCGCGACATGGTGTACCTGTCGCTCTCGTACGACCACCGCCTGGTGGACGGCGCGGACGCGGCGCGGTACCTGACGACGGTCAAGGCGATCCTGGAGGCGGGCGAGTTCGAGGTCGAACTCGGCCTGTAGCCCTCCGGGCGCTTCGGCCCCGACGCCCCGACGTGAGCGCGCCCCCGCCTTCTCAGGCGGGGGCGCGCTCGCGTCTCCCCGCCACGCCGCCGCGACGCTTCCGGGGGCGGTCACCCCCGGCGGCCCGGCCCTCCGGGGCGCCGCCCCAACTACCCGGGTCCCGCCCGGCGACCTGATGATGTCAGCGGTCCGCACCACCGTCGTGGCTGGTCGCGCAGTTCCGCCCCCTATGCCTTCGGCAATGGGGGGACCCCCAGCGCCTTGGCCCTCCACGGCACCGCCGAAAGACCCGGGTCCCGCCCGGCGCCCTTCCGTTGTTCGCGGTCCGCACCACCGTCGTGGCTGGTCGCGCAGTTCCCCGCGCCCCTAAAAGCCTCTCCCCGGTACCGCCCCTGAAAAGAGGGGGCCGCCTCTGTCCGAGGGCGACGAGGAGGGCAACCCAGGGGCTCGGGGAACTGCGAGACAAGCCACAGGCGGTCCGCAGGTAAAACTCCTCCGGAGGAGGCACTGTCCCCGCCCGGGAGGGCGCTTCCCTTCCCGAGGGCGTCCGGGGGGAGGCAGTCAGGGGCGCGAGGAACTGCGCGGACCGCCGACAACATCAGGACGCCGGGCGCGACCGGATTGTGGGCGATGCCCAAGAGGGCCAGGCCGCCGGGGGCCCCGCAGGCGGGCCGCGGGCGCGAGAAACGCGCGGGCCGGGGGGGGGACCTCGCGGCACCGGCTCCGCACAGCGCGAGCGACTACGCGCGGGGGGCGCAGCCCAGGACGTGGGATTTGACCAGCGCGCCGATCTCCGGGTCACGGCGCTGGAACGCGGCGACGAGCGCGTCGTGTTCCTCCGCGTACGACTGCTGGACCGTGCCGAGCCAGCGGATCGACAGGGTGGTGAAGACTTCGATCCCGAGCCCTTCCCAGGTGTGGAGGAGTACCGCGTTGTCGGCCGCGCGGACGAGTTCGCGGTGGAAGGCGACGGTGTGCCGGACCTGTGCCGCGGAGTCGCCCTCGCGGTCGGCTGTGTAGAGCGCGGCGACGTGCGGGGTGAGGGCGGAGCAGTCGCGGGCGAGCCGGTCGGCGGCGAGTTCGGCGGCGATCTGCTCCAGGCCGGCCCGGACCGGGTAGCTCTCCTCCAGGTCGGCGGCGGTGAGATTCCGCACGCGTACGCCTTTGTTCGGCGCCGATTCGATCAGGCGGAGGCTCTCCAGTTCCCGGAGGGCTTCGCGGACGGGGGTCTGGGAGACCTGGAGTTCGGTGGCGATACCGCGTTCGACGATCCGCTCACCGGGCTTCCAGCGCCCGCTGACGATCCCCTCCACGATGTGCTCGCGGATCTGTTCCCGCAGCGAGTGGACGACAGGCGGGGTCATAAACAGCTCCCGAGGGGGACCGGACGACAGGTGGGGGTGCCCGTCATTATCGCCGCCGTGCCCCCGCCGAGAGCGAGGCCCCCGCCGGGCGGGGGGCCCGACCGTGGCCGACATCACCGCCCGAGGGCCCCGTCTCGCGCCGCTCCGTAATGTAACCGTCACGTAAAGTCCCAGGTCACCGGCACCGCGTGCCCTCTTTCATGGCACGGAATGCCAATTTCGCCCTCCGGAGAAGTTTTACCTCCGAGCACTTTGATCGATCATCGATCAGCGGCTTACAGTCTCTCGGGGCACACCTACCCCGCCCGCCCTGTCCTGCCAGACAAGGCACCCCCCAAAGGCACGACGTACGACCCGGTACCACCTGCCTCCACCTTCTCCACCCCCCTCCCAGTCCGGAAGGCGGCGATCATGGCCGACCCCGTAGGCAAGCTTCCGAGCGAGCTGGACCAGCTCCCGGATCGTGACGCCGAGGAGACCGCCGAATGGGCGGCGTCCCTCGATGCCGTCGCCCAGCACGCGGGCCCGCACCGCGCCGCGTACCTGATGCGCCGCACCCTGCAGCACGCCGAGCGGGCCGGGGTGCCCGTGCCCCGGCTGCTGGAGACGGACTACGTCAACACCATCCCCACCTCCGCGGAGCCCGGTTTCGACGGCGACGAGGAGCTGGAGTCCCGGATCGCCGGCTGGAACCGCTGGAACGCGGCGGCCATGGTGACCCGTGGCGCCAAGCTCGGTGTCGGCGGCCATATCGCCACCTTCGCCTCCGCGGCCTGGCTCTACGAGACCGGCTTCAACCACTTCTTCCGCGGCAAGGAGGGCGACGGCAGCGGCGACCAGCTCTACATCCAGGGCCACGCCTCGCCCGGTATCTACGCCCGCGCCTTCCTCGACGGCCGGCTCACCGAGGCCCACCTCGACAACTTCCGCCAGGAGGCGGGCGGCGCCGGTCTGCCGTCGTACCCGCATCCCCGGCGGCTCCCCTGGCTCTGGGAGTTCCCCACGGTCTCCATGGGCCTGGGCCCCCTCTCGGCGATCTACCAGGCGCGGTTCAACCGCTATCTGCACAACCGGTCGATCAAGGACACCGCCAACTCCCACGTCTGGGCCTTCCTCGGCGACGGCGAGATGGACGAGCCCGAGTCGACCGCCGCGATCGCGCTGGCGGCCCGTGAGCGGCTGGACAACCTGACCTTCGTGATCAACTGCAATCTGCAGCGTCTCGACGGCCCGGTCCGCGCCAACTTCAAGATCGTCCAGGAGCTGGAGGCCCAGTTCCGCGGGGCCGGCTGGAACGTCGTCAAGACGCTCTGGGGCAACGCCTGGGACGAGCTGTTCGCCCTCGACACCACCGGTGCCCTGGTCCGGCGGCTGCGGGAGGTGCCGGACGCGCAGTTCCAGACGTACGCCACCCGTGACATCGCCTACATCCGCGAGCACTTCTTCGGTGCCGAGCCCGCCCTCGTCGAGCTGGCGAAGGTCCTCACCGACGCCAAGATCGCCGAGTGCTTCTACACCTCCCGCGGCGGCCACGAGGCCCGCAAGGTGTACGCGGCCTACCGCGCGGCCCTCGCCCACAAGGGCGCGCCGACGGTGATCCTGGCGCAGACCGTGAAGGGTCACACCCTCGGCAAGGGTTTCGCGTCGAAGAACGCGAACCACCAGATGAAGAAGCTCTCGGTCGACGAGTTCAAGGACATGCGGGAGCTGTTGGGGCTGCCGATCCCGGACAGCGCCTTCGCCGACGGCGTGGTGCCCTACGGCCACCCGGGCGCCGACTCCCCCGAGGTCCGCTACCTCCAGGAGCGGCGGGCGGCCCTCGGCGGCCCCGCCCCGGCCCGCCGGGTGCACCAGGTGGTGCTCCCGGAGCCGGAGGAGCGCGGCTTCAAGGCCCTCCAGAAGGGCTCCGGCAGCCAGGAGATGGCCACCACGATGGCCTTCGTCCGGCTGGTGAAGGACCTGATGCGGGACAAGGAGACCGGCCGCCGCTGGGTGCCGATCGTCCCCGACGAGGCCCGTACCTTCGGTATGGAGTCGCTCTTCCCGTCCGCCGGGATCTACTCCCCGCTGGGGCAGACGTACGAGCCGGTCGACCGCGACCAGCTGATGTACTACAAGGAGGCCACCGACGGCCAGATCCTCAACGAGGGGATCACCGAGGCCGGGGCCATGGCGGACTTCATCGCCGCCGCGACGTCGTACGCGACGCACGGCGAGCCGATGATCCCGTTCTACATCTTCTACTCGATGTTCGGCTGGCAGCGGACCGGCGACCAGATGTGGCAGCTCGCCGACCAGCTCGGCAAGGGCTTCATCGTCGGTGCCACCGCGGGCCGTACGACGCTCACCGGTGAGGGCCTCCAGCACGCGGACGGCCACTCGCATCTGATCGCGTCGACCAACCCGGCGTCCCTCAACTACGACCCGGCGTTCGCCTACGAGATCGCCGTGATCGTCAAGGACGGTCTGCGCCGGATGTACGGCCCGGACGCCGAGGACGTCTTCTACTACCTGACGGTCTACAACGAGCCCAAGCCGCAGCCCGCGATGCCGGAGGGCGTCGAGGAGGGCATCCTCAAGGGCCTGTACCGCTTCAAGGAGGGCGCGGCCCCGCGTCCGGACTCCCCCCGGCTCCAGCTGCTGGCGTCCGGTACGGCGATCCACTGGACCCTGGAGGCCCAGCGGATGCTCGCCGAGGAGTGGGGCGTCACGGCCGACGTCTGGTCGGCCACCTCCTGGGGCGAGCTGCGCCGGGACGCCCTGGAGGCGGACGAGGCGCTGCTGCGCGGCGAGGAGCGGACCCCGTACGTCCGCCGGGCACTGGCCGGCGCGCCGGGTCCGGTGATCGCGGTCAGTGACTGGATGCGGCAGGTACCGGACCAGATCAGCCAGTGGGTCGAGCAGGACTGGTCGTCCCTCGGCACCGACGGCTTCGGTCTCTCCGACACCCGTGAGGCGGCCCGCCGCCACTTCGGTGTCGACGCCCCCTCGATCACCGTCGCGGCGCTGGCGCAGCTCGCGCGGCGCGGCGAGGTTCCGGCCTCGGCCGTGAAGGAAGCCCGGGAGCGTTACGGGCTCTGACGCTCTCGAAGATCACCCCCGGGCGGTACGCACCACCGCCCGGGGGTGATGTCGTCTCCGGTACCGGTACCGGGCATGCTGGAACCCCCCGCGACCCCGCGACCCGGGCCCGGCAGGGGTTCGACCGGACCGGATCCGGTCGCGGGCGCCACCCGCCGCCCGTTCCGTACCACCGGGGAGTTGTCGGATGTTCACCATCGGGGACTTCGCCCGGCACGGCCGGGTCTCCGCCCGGATGCTGCGCCACTACGACGCCATCGGGCTGCTGCGCCCCGAGCACACCGACCCCAGGACCGGCTATCGCCACTACACGGCGGCCCAGCTCGCCGTGCTCAACCGGATCGTCGCCCTCAAGGACCTCGGCTTCACCCTCGACCAGGTGCGGCGGATCGTGGCCGACCGGGTGGGCACCGACGAGCTGCGCGGGATGCTGATGCTCCGCCGGGCCGAGCTGGAAGCGGCGATGGCGGCGGCGGCCGGGCGGCTCACCGGCGTCGAGGCCCGGCTGCGGTCGATCGAGAACGAGGGCCGGATGCCGGTCGACGACGTGGTGGTGAAGAGCGTGCCCGCGGTCCGGGTCGCGGAGCTGACGGCCACGGCCCGTACCCTCGCGCCCGAGCACATCGGCCCGGTGATCGGTCCGCTGTACGAGGAGTTGTTCGGGCGGCTCGCGGCGGCGGGTGTCCGTCCGCCGGGGCCGGGTATCGCCTACTACGAGTCCTACGAGGACCCCGCCACGGCCCTCGACGACCCCGATCCGGCGGGGGGCGACGGCCCCGTCGTGGTCCACGCGGCGGTGACGCTGGCGCCGGGCTCCCGGCCGGGACCGGATGTCGCGGTCGTGGTGCTCCCGGCGCTGGAGCGGGCGGCGACGATCGTCCACCGGGGTCCGATGGAGAACGTCCTGAGCACCGGCCAGACCCTCGCGCACTGGATCGACGCGCACGGCCACCGGTCGGCCGGACCCGCCCGCGAGGTCACCCTGGAGTGCCCCGAGGACCGCGAGCTGTGGGTGACCGAACTCCAGGAGCCGCTGGCCCCGCCGGAGTGACCGGCCCGGCCCGCGCGCTCTTCCCCATGGCCCTGCGGGCACGGGAGGGGCTCCCGTCCGCCACGGTCCGCCCGGGACGTCCCGTACGGGGCATAGCCCCCCTACTTCGCCGCGGCCCCCCACCGGACGCCGCTGTCCTGACGGCACGGCCCGGCATCATGGGGGAATGCGTGCTGCCCGGCTGATCAAAATGGTGCTGCTGCTCCAGGCGAGACCCTCCATGACGGGGGCCGAACTCGCCCGTGAGCTGGAGGTCTCCGAGCGGACCATCACCCGTGACGCGCTCGCCCTGTCGGAAGCCGGGGTGCCGGTCTACGCCGACCGGGGCCGGGCGGGCGGCTATCGGCTGATCGGCGGCTACCGCACCCGGCTGACCGGGCTGGGCCGCGACGAGGCGGAGGCGCTCTTCCTCTCCGGTCTGCCGGGCGCGCTGCGCGAGATGGGGTTGGAGGACGCGGCGTCCGCCGCCCGGCTGAAGGTCTCCGCCGCGCTGCTGCCGTCCCTGAGCGACGCGCCCCGGACGGCCGCCCAGCGCTTCCACCTCGACGCGCCCGGCTGGTACCAGGAGCCGGAGACCCCGCCGCTGCTGGCGGAGATCGCCGACGCGGTCTGGCGCGACCGGCGGCTGGCGGCGGTCTACGCCAACCGGCGCGGGGAGCGGGTGGAACGGCTGCTGGAGCCGTACGGACTGGTTCTGAAGGCGGGCGTCTGGTACCTGTGCGCCCGGGTGGCGGACGCGGAACCCGCCGGGGCGGGTGCCGCCCCGGAAGGACCGGGTACGCCGGACGGCCCCGTAGGGCCGAACGGCACCGGAGCCCCGGGCGAAACGGGCGGGCCCGGGCGCCCCGGAGGCACGGACCGGCCGGTCGGACCGAACGGGACCGGCGGCCCAGGCGGGCCCGGTGCCGCAAGCGATCAGGACGGGACCGGCGGGCCCGGCAACTCGGGCGACGCGAGCGGGCTCGGGCGCCCCGGAGGCACGAACCGGCCGGTCGGACCGAACGGGACCGGCGGCCCAGGCGGGCCCGGCACCTCGGGCGACACGGGCGGGCCCGGGCACCCGGGAGGCGCGGACCAGCCGACCGGACCGAACGGCTCCGGAGGGCCGGGCCACCCGAGCGGACCGCACAAGACCGGCGGCACCGGCACGCCCGGAAACGCGGCTGGGCCGTACAAGACCGGCACCTCCGGCAACTCGCACGACACGGGCGGGCCCGGGCACCCGGGAAACGCGGACCGGCCAACCGGACCGAACGGCTCCAAGGGGCCGGGCCACCCGAGCGGACCGCACAAGACCGGCGGCACCGGCGCGCCCGGAAACGCGGCTGGGCCGTACAAGACCGGCACCTCCGGCAACTCGCACGACACGGGCGGGCCCAGGCACCCGGGAAACGCGGACCGGCCAACCGGACCGAACGGCTCCGGAGGGCCGGGCCACCCGAGCGGACCGCACAAGACCGGCGGCACCGGCGCCCCGAACGGCCAGAACGGCACCGGCAGGGCGTACGAACCGCCGAGCGGTCCTGATCGTCCCGGCGGGCCGTACGCCCCCGGGGCCTTCCGGGTCTACCGGATCGACCGGTTCACCACGGCGGAGCCCGTACCGGCGGCGGACGGCGGTATCGGTACACCGCCACCCCCGGGCCGTTCCGCCGCCACCGCCGACGACGGCGTCTTCGACCGCGACCCCGGCTTCGACCTGCCCGCCTTCTGGGAGGAGCGGGCGGCCCAGTTCACCCGCTCCCTGCTCCGCTCCGAGGTGGTGCTGCGGCTCACGGAGGCGGGCGCGCGACGGCTGCCGTACGTCACGGACCGCGCCGCCGCCCGGGAGGCGCTGGCGGCGGCGGAACCGCCGGACGCCGAGGGCCGGACCACGATCGCCCTGCCCGTGGAGTCCGAGGAGGTGGCCTACGGGCAGCTGCTGTCCCTGGGCGCGGAGGCCGAGGTGCTGGCGCCCGCCGGGCTGCGCGCGGAGTTCACCCGCGCGGCGGCCCGGCTGGCGGCCCTGTACGGCTGACCGCCCGCCTCCGGGCGCCCGGCCCCGCTCAGCGGTAGTCGGCGAGGTCCGGCTTCTCCCCCGCCCGCTCGGCGAGGATGTACCCCCAGATGTCCGGGCGGCTGCCGTCGGCGTCGGTGACGCCGTACTCACGGGCCAGCTCCCCGCTGTCGAGGGACTGTCCGTTGAACCGGGCCCGGTCCGGGTCTGCGACGAGCGCGGCCACTCCCCGGGCCAGGTAGACGGGCGACTCGGAGAGCCGCCAGTGCTCCTGCTCCGGCCCCGGCATGCCGTCGCGCCAGTTCTCCTCGGTCAGCCCGAAGTGGTCCAGCATCTCCTCGGAACGGAGGAACCCCGGGGTGACGGCGACGGCCGTACAGCCGACCTCCTTCAGCTCCTCGCCGAGGTTGAACGCCATCCGGATGGGTCCGTTCTTCGCCAGGTCGTAGTAGAAGTTCTCGCGGTAGTCCCGGTTGGTCCTGGCGGTGCCGTCGGTGACCTCGACGACCAGCCCGCCCGGCCGCCGCACCAGGAGCGGCAGGGCGAGGCCGCTAGTGATGATGTGGGTCCGTACCCCCAGATCGATCATGCGCAGGCCCCGGTCGAGATCGATCTCCCACATCGGCGGGTTGGTGAGGTCGAGATAGCTGTTGCCGCCCCAGACGTCGTTGACGAGGACGTCCAGCCGACCCTGCTCGGCGTCGATCCGCGCCACCAGGCTCCGGACCTGTTCGACCTCCAGATGGTCGGTGGGTACGGCGATCCCGGTCCCGCCCGCGGCCGTCACCAGCTCGGCGGTCTCCTCGATGGTCTCGGTGGTACGGCCCATTTCACTGACCCGGTCGCGGGTGGTCCGGCCGGTCACGTAGACGGTCGCGCCCCCGGCCCCCAGGGCGACGGCCAGGGCCCGGCCCGCGCCCCGGGTGGCGCCCGCGACCAGGGCGATCCGGTCCGCCAGGGGGCCCTTCGATTTCGGTGTACTCGTCGTCATGGGATCGAACGTGCCACGAATACCCGACATCCTCTGTCCGGCTGGGCCATCCGGTTCCGGGGTCGCCCCGGGCCCGGTGACTCCGGCGGTTCCGGGTGCGCGTCCCGCCGGGACGCACGATGCTGGACGCGTGATGGACGAGACGGAGTTCTGGGAGATCGTCGACAGCACCCGGGAGGCGGCGGACGGCGACCCCGACGACCATGCCGATCTGCTCGTGGAGCGGCTGCTCCGGCTCGACCCCGACTCCGTACTGGACTTCGCCCGCCACTTCGAGGCCCGCTACAACCGCGCGTACACCTGGGATCTGTGGGGCGCGGCGGCCGTCCTCCTCGACGGCGCGAGCGACGACGCCTTCGACTACTTCCGCTGCTGGCTGATCGCCCAGGGCCGGGAGGTCTTCGAGGGCGCGCTGCACGACCCCGACGCGCTGGCGGAGCTGCTGGACGACTTCGACCCGTCCCCCGACGGCGCGGACGGCGACGGCGAGGAGATCGGCTACGCGGCGGACGAGGCGTACGAGCAGCTCACCGGCGCCGTCGCCCCGGAGCTGGGGATCCCGCCGCAGCCCGCGGAACCGGTCGGCACACCGTTCGACTTCGACGACGACGCGGATCTGGCCCGCCGCTTCCCCCGGCTGTGGGAGCGGTTCGGAGCGGAGTGAGCGGACGGCCGGGAAGCGGTGGAAGGCGTACGACCGGTTCAGTCGAGGCGGCGGCCCATCAGAACGTCGTCCACATACGCCCCGCCGAGGTGGAACTCCCCCGGCAGGACCCCTTCCACCGCGAAGCCCTCCGACGCGTACAGGGCGCGGGCGGGCTCGTTGTGGCCGAGGACGCGCAGGGTGATCCGTACGGCGCCCTGGGCCCGGGCCGTGTCGTACGCGGCGCGCAGCAGCGCCCTGGCGACCCCGCGCCCCCGGGCCCGCTCCGTGACGGCGAGCCCCTGGATCTGGCGTACGTGCCGGTTGCAGGGCAGCGGAGTGGGCGGCACCAGCCGGATGTAGCCCAGCGGCTCACCGGTCCCGTCCTCCGCCGCGACCAGGAAGTGCTCCGGCAGATGGGTGGCGTCGTAGAAGGGGGCGTACGGCGGCGTCGGCTCCGGCGCCACGGCGTGCAGGGTGGACCAGGTGTCCCGGTCGATTCGGCCGAGGGCGTCCCCGTCCTCGGTACGGGCGGGACGGACGTGGTACGTGCCAGGTGCACGGAGTTCGGCCATGCGGGTCACTGTTTCACACCCCGTCACAGGGCAGGATGGATTTATGAGGATCGCGGTCTCCGGCTCCACCGGACTCATCGGCACGGCACTCGTCCACTCCCTGCGCACCGACGGCCATGACGTCCTGCGGCTGGTCCGGCACCCCGCGCGGGCCGGGGACGAAGTCTCCTGGGACCCGCTCCGCCGCCGGGTCGACACGGCCGGTCTGGCCGGCTGCGACGCGGTGGTCAACCTGGCGGGCGCCGGCGTCGGCGACCACCGGTGGACGGCGGCGTACCGGAAGGAGATCCGGGACAGCCGGGTCCTGGGCAACGCGACACTCGCCGAAGCCGTGGCCTCCCTCGACACCCCGCCGCGGGTCCTGCTGTGCGGCAGCGCCGTCGGCTACTACGGCGACACCGGCGGCCGGGCGGTGGACGAGAGCGCCCCGCCCGGCGAGGGCTTCCTGCCCGGCGTGTGCGTGGAGTGGGAGGCCGCGGCCGCCCCCGCGCGGGACGCCGGGATCCGGACCGTCTACGCCAGGACCGGACTCGTGGTGGCGCGCGGCGGCGGTGCGTGGGGGCGGATGTTCCCCCTCTTCAAAGCCGGGCTCGGGGGGCGGCTCGGCGACGGCCGCCAGTACTGGAGCTTCATCGCCCTCCACGACGAGGTGGCGGCCCTGCGGCACATCCTCGACACCCCGTCGCTGTCGGGCCCGGTGAACTGCACCGCCCCCGAACCCCTCACCAACCGCGAGATCACGGCGGCCATGGGCCGGGTCCTGAAGCGCCCGACGCTCCTCACGGTCCCGCGCCCCGCGCTCCGGCTGGCGCTCGGCGACATGGCGTCGGACGTCCTCGCGAGTACGAGGGCGGTCCCGAGGGCGCTGCTGGAGTCGGGCTTCGGCTTCGCGTTCCCGTCGATCGACGCGGCGATCACGGCGGCGGCCTGACCCCCCGGCCCCTCGGGCGCCTCGCGCCCTGGGGGGCGGTCGCCCGGAGAGCCCTTTCCGGCCACCCCGTCAGTACCGCCCCGACGCGCCCCTGACCGCCCTCGCGAAGGGAAGCGCCCTCCCGGGCAGGGATAGTGCCTCTTCCGGAGGAGTTTCGACCGCGCGCCGTAGTGGGCTTGTCGCGCAGTTCCCCGCGCCCCTGGGTTGCTCTCCTCGTCGCCCTCGGATAGAGGCGGCCCCCTCTTTTCAGGGGCGGTACCGGGGAGAGCATTTAGGGGCGCGGGGAACTGCGCGACAAGCCACGACGGTGGTGCGGGCCGCGAACAACAGCAGGCTGCCGGGCGCGACCCGGTAGTTCGGGCGGTGCCCCGGAGAGCCGAGGCGCTGGGGGTCCCCCCATTGCCGAAGGCATAGGGGGCGGAACTGCGCGAACAGCCACGACGGTGGTGCGGACCGCCGACAACATCAGGCCGCCGGGCGAGACCGGGTAGTTCGGGCGGCGCCCTGGAGAGCCAAGGCGCTGGGGCCCCCATAGCCGAAGGCACAGAGGGCGGAACTGCGCGACAAGGGGCGCGGCGCCCTTAGAGCGGTGACGGCCGCATGCGCCCCGTACGCCTCCGTGCCCCGTCGTACGCGCGCGGCGGGACTCGGCCACCCCTCCTAACCTCGTTGCGGACCCCGGTATTCGCCGGGCCCGTTGAGGGCATGACTCTGTGGGAGCAGACCCTCCCACCAGCCGTTGCCGACCTCGGGGAGGGGCACGTGCTCATCAGCACCGCACACCACGCGGATCATGCGGACGTCATCGTCGTCGGAGCCGGTGTCGCCGGTCTATCGGCCGCGCTCGCGCTCACCGGCGCGGGTGTCGGGGTCTCCGTCCTGGAGGCCGCGGACCGGCCGGGCGGCCGGATGGTGACGGACGAGTCGGACGGGTTCCGGCTCGATCGCGTCGGCCGTCTTCTGAACACCTCCTACCGGGAGCTGCACCGTGTCCCCGCTCTCGGGGCCCTGACGCTCCGCCCGTTCGCCCCGGGGGTGCTGGTCCACGGCGACGGCAGGCTGCACCGTACGGGCGAGGTGGTACGCCGCCGGGGTGCGGCCCCGGGCGGGGTGCCGTACCCCCGTACGCCCGCCGACCCGTCCGGCGGCGGGGCCCGCGCCGCGCACGGCGCGGCCGCCCGCAGGGGCGTGGGGGGAGCACTGACCATGGCACGCGCCCTGGCGAGCGCCCCCCGGCCGCTGGACGAGGCCCGGCTCGGTGCCTCGTTGGCCCGGCTGGCGGGCACGTCGACGGCGCGGCTGGCGGCCCGGCCCGAGCGGTCGGCGGCGGAGGCGCTGGCGGTACGCGGCCTGCCCGCGCGTACCGTGGAGGGCTTTCTGCGGCCCCTGCTGTCGGCGCTGTTGTGCGATCCGGAGCTGACGACGTCGAGCCGTTCCGCCGATCTCGCGCTCCGTGGTTTCGCCCGGGGCCGGGTCTGTGTGCCGGGCGGCGGGGCTTCGGCGGTGCCGGAGCTGCTGGCGGCGGCGCTGCCGCCGGGGACGGTCATGCCGGGGGTCCGGGTCAAGGACGCGTCGATCAACCGGGTCTGTACGGAGGAGTACGGGGAGTTGTCGTGCCGCGCGCTGGTACTGGCGACGGGTGCCCGGGAGGCGGCCGAGTTGCTGCCGGGGCTGCGGGTGCCGGAGTTCCATCCGGTGACGGTGGTGCATCACAGCGCGCCGGTGGCGCCCGCGACGGGCGCGGCGCTGGTCCTGGACGCGGACCGGTCGGGCCCGGTGGCGCATACCGCCGTGATGAGCGCCGTCGACCCGGACCGGGCTCCGGCCGGGCGGGTCCTGATCACCTCGACGGTGCTGGGCACTCCCCCGCCGGGGCTGGACGGTGCCGTACGGGCGCAGTTGGCCCGGCTCTACGGTGTTCCGACGGACGACTGGGAGTTGCTGGCGGTGCACCACACACCGGACGCGGCGCCCGCGATGCCCGCCCCGCACGATCCGCGCCGCCGGGTGCGGGTGCTGTCGGGTCTCTACGTCTGCGGGGATCACCGGGACACGAGTACGGTCCAGGGCGCCCTGCGGTCGGGCCGCCGGGCCGCCGGCGCGGTCCTCCGGGACTTCGGGCTGCCGGACGCCGTCGACCCGGATCTGCCGCTGGCTGCGTAGCGCGGCCGGATCGGCGGGCCGCCGGACCCGAGGCCGTTTCTTTCGGATCAGGCCGGGTCGGATCGCAAGGCGGAGAAAATGAGCCACTGCGGTGGGGGTACCGCCCGGGCCGCCAGGCCCCGGGGGAGCGCGGTTTCAGGGCACGCGAGCCCCGGCAGGATCCGAAAGAGACGACCTGGGCCGTGCCGTCGACATCGCGCCCGGCACGCGACGCCCGGCACACGCGTTCTCCCCCGTAGCCCTTCGGGCACGGTGGGGGTCTCCCCGGGCGTGCCCCCGGCGTTGTCGGGGTTCCCGAGTACGTCCGGTACGAGGGAAACCGGCCCCTGGCTCCGCCGGGGGGGGACCCCCACCGCGTCGCGGACTGCACGCACCGAACGCCGCGGGCCCCGCCCTACGGGCGGACGGCGCCATGCTGACGACACGGCCCGGTGCCGCCGACGGCTTCGGTCCGGCCCGGCGCCGTCCGCGTACGACCGTCACCGCCCCGGCCGTGAACCGGCCCGGGCCCCGGGCGCCCTGCGGCGGGGACCGCCTACGGATCCCGGCCGCCCGGAGGCGAACCGACCGGGATACGGGGACCGCGCGCCCCCAGCCGCGCCCACCGGAACGGCCTCGCCGCGGGACGCCCGGGCCCGGCTAGCCCATCGCGGCGACCCGCTCCCGGTAGCCCCGGACGGCCGCCGCCTCCCGGTACGGGTCGAGTCGCCGTTCGAAGTCGCGGACGTACTCCAGGGCGCGTACGGAACGCATCTCCGACGCCTGGAGGGCGGCCTCGGCGCCCAGCGCGCACGCCTGGTCCAGTTCGCCGAGGCCCAGCCGGGCGGTGGCGAGGACGACCCGGCAGAAGAGCCTGCTGCGGGCCAGTTGGTGCGGCCTGAGCTGGAGGGACCGTTCGGCGTACTGGATCGCCGGGCGGTACTGCTGGAGGTCGCGGTAGCAGTGCGCGAACTCGTCGGCGAGCTGTGCCTCGTCGAAGAATCGCGCCCAGGTCGGCACGTCGTCCCCGGGCCGCGCGGAGTCCAGCGCCCGTTCGGCCCGGACCAGGGACGCCGTACAGGAACGGGCGTCGCCGAGTACCCCGTGGCCGCGCGCCTCGACGGCGTGCAGCAGGCCCTGTACTGCGGCGGGCGCGGTGGGGCCGACGCCCTGCTGGGCGACCCGGGTGAGCTGGACGGCTTCCCGGCCGTGGCCCAGGTAGACCGCCTGGCGGCTCATGGTGACCAGGACGTACGAGCCGTAGGCCCGGTCCCCGGCGGCCTGGGCCAGCCGCAGGGCCTGGACGAAGTAGCGCTGGGCGAGGCCGTGGGCCGCGATGTCGTACGAGGTCCACCCGGCGAGCCGGGTCAGATCGGCGACGGCGCCGAACAGCCGCCGCCCGGTGGCCTCCCCGTACGTACCGCGGAGCATGGGCTCGGCCTCGTGCTCCAGATAGCGGACGAGGGCCTGGCGGGCGTGGCCGCCGCCGTAGGCGTTGTCGATGGTCCGGAAGAGTTCGCCGACCGAGCGGAGGGCGGCGATGTCCCCGCCGGAGACCCGCTGGCCGGGGCCCCGTTCGGCGGAGCGGTCGGCGGAGCGCTGGCGGGGGACGCCGGCGCCGCCCTGGGCGGGTACCCGGAGCCCGCCCGGTACGGGCGCCGCGGGCGACGGTTCGCCGCGCGCGACGCGTTCGTCGGCGCGGCCGATCAGCCAGTCCCGGCTGGGCACCACGAGCCCGGCCGGGGTGAAGGCGATCTTGCGGAGTTCGGCATGGCTGCCGGAGTCCTTGCGCCAGAGCCCGCCGACGATCTCGACGGCCTCCTCGGGGGTGGCGGCGAACTCGAGTCCGGCGTAGACGGGCGCGCAGGCGTCGAGTCCGAGGTCCTGCGCGGAGAGCCGTCTGCCGAGGCGCCGGGTGAAGACCTCGGCGATGAGTGCGGGCGTGGTGCCGCGGGGCTGCTGGCCGCGGAGCCAGCGGGTCACGGACGTCTTGTCGTAGCGCAGGTCGAGACCGTGCTCCAGGCCGAGCTGGTCCACCCTGCGGGCGAGGCCCGCATTGGAGAACCCGGCTTCGGCGATGAGTGCGGCGAGCTGGCGGTTGGGGGTGCGCTGCGGGGGTCGTTCCGTCATCAGCCGTCTGGTCTCCTGCCTTCCGGGCCGGTCGCAGCCCTCATGGAACGGCGCGAATTTAGCCGCCCCTCCGGAGCGGCCCACCGGCTTCGTCCGAGCTTCATCCGAACGTGTGAGGATGGGGGGTGCGCTGACCGGAGGACGTCCGGCCGGTGCCGGGCGCCCCGGCCGTACCCTGGCGGGGGCGCGGCGGGCGCTCCGGCGCGACGTGAGGGTTCGTAAGGAGGCAGTGCCGTGGGTGAGCTGCGGTTCGTCCGGCTGGGCTTCGGCGAGGACGCCGTGGAGTACCGGGAGGCATGGCAGAGGCAGCGGGAGGTGCACGCGGCGCGGTTCGCCGACGAGGTCCCCGACACCTGTCTGCTGCTGGAGCATCCGCCGGTCTACACGGCGGGGCGCAGGACCGAGGAGAGCGAGCGGCCGCTGGACGGCACGCCCGTCGTCGACGTCGACCGGGGCGGCAAGATCACCTGGCACGGTCCGGGGCAGCTGGTGGGCTATCCGATCCTGAAGCTGCCGCGTCCGGTGGACGTGGTGGCTCATGTCCGCAGGCTGGAGGAGGCGCTGATCGGCGCGTGCGCCGAGTTCGGTCTGGCGACCAGCCGGGTCGAGGGCCGCAGCGGGGTCTGGGTGCTGGGCGACCCGGTGGAGTCCCGGCCGTCGCTCGGCGGGCTCGATCTCGACTTCGACCCCAGGATCCAGGACCCCGAATTCGACCCCCGGCTGAACGGGCCGGAGTACGCCCCGTCCAACGCGGGCCAGCGGCGGGAGGACCGGAAGCTGGCGGCGATCGGCATCCGGATCGCGAAGGGCGTCTCGATGCACGGGTTCGCCCTCAATGTGAATCCGGACAACACCTGGTTCGACCGGATCGTGCCGTGCGGGATCCGGGACGCCGGGGTCGCGTCGCTCGCGAACGAGCTGGGCCGGGAGATCACGATCGCCGAGGTGCTGCCGGTGGTGGAGAAGCATCTGCGGCTGGTGCTGGAGGGGGCTGCGCCGGCGCCGCGGGCGGTGGGGGCGGCGCCCTGAGCGGAGCCCGCGGGGGCCGGATCCCGGGCGCGCCGGGGGTCACGGGCCGTTCGGGGGAATTCACCTCCGCGTGACGGGGTTGGCTCGACTGAGGGCCACAGGAAACACGGGCGTACCCTGGTGTGCGCCGCAGAATCGAATGCCGCGATAGCAGAAAGGGGCGCCACGTGTCCGCTGTCGCACCCGACGGACGCAAGATGCTGCGCCTGGAGGTCAGGAACAGCCAGACCCCCATCGAGCGCAAGCCCGAGTGGATCAAGACCCGGGCGAAGATGGGCCCCGAGTACACCAAGATGCAGAACCTCGTGAAGCGCGAGGACCTGCACACGGTGTGCCAGGAGGCGGGCTGTCCCAATATCTTCGAGTGCTGGGAGGACCGGGAGGCGACGTTCCTCATCGGTGGCGACCAGTGCACCAGGCGCTGCGACTTCTGCCAGATCGACACCGGCAAGCCGGAGGCGCTGGACCGGGACGAGCCCCGGCGGGTCGGCGAGTCCGTGGTCACGATGGACCTGAACTACGCCACGATCACCGGTGTCGCCCGGGACGACCTGCCCGACGGCGGCGCCTGGCTGTACGCGGAGACGGTCCGGGAGATCCACCGGCAGACCGCGGAGCGCGCGGACGGCCGGACGAAGGTGGAGCTGCTGGCGCCGGACTTCAACGCCGTGCCGGAGCTGCTGGCCGAGGTCTTCGCCTCCCGGCCCGAGGTGTTCGCGCACAATGTCGAGACCGTGCCGCGGGTCTTCAAGCGGATCCGCCCCGGGTTCCGCTACGAGCGGTCCCTGGAGGTGCTGACCCGGGCCCGCGAGGCGGGTCTGGTCACCAAGTCGAATCTGATCCTCGGCCTGGGCGAGGAGCGGGCGGAGGTCTCCGACGCACTGCGGCAGATGCACGACGCGGGTTGCGAGCTGATCACGATCACGCAGTATCTGCGTCCCTCGGTGCGCCACCACCCGGTGGAGCGGTGGGTGAAGCCGCACGAGTTCGTGGAGCTGAAGGAGGAGGCCGAGCAGATCGGCTACTCCGGTGTGATGTCGGGCCCGCTGGTGCGTTCGTCGTACCGGGCCGGTCGGCTCTACCAGCAGGCGATGGAGAAGCGGCTGACGGGCGACCGAGCCACGCTGCCGGTCGTCTGAGCGACGGGTCACGGCCCGGGGTCGTACGGCGCCGGGCACGGCCCGGGGTCGGTCGTACGGCGCCGGGTCGTGACCCGGCTCCCGGCCCCGGGCCGTACGGCTCTCCGGGCGCTCCCCGGCACCTCCGGGCCCCGGGCGCTCGTGTGTGAATTCGAGCACAAGTCATTACCGCCCGGTACGGCGAGTTCGGCCGCGGTCCGGGCACTTCCCGCAGGCAGGGACGGACAGGGACGACCCGGGCCCTCGCGGAGCGTCTGATTCCGGGATTCACCCGTGTTTGACCGGCCGGTCACGCCCTGGTAACACCAAGCAGTGACCCTGGTTCCGACCGGCTTCGAAGCCCGCCGGACAGCCTCCGGAACCCGTCCGGCGGACCGGGGCCGCGCCGCACCACGGACCCCGCGCGCCGAGGCCGCCGTATCGCTCCACGGCCCCGTCCCGGAGCCACCCGGCACCACTCCAGCACCGCCAGCACCACCTGTAGCCGTCGTCGGACCGACCCCGGCCGCGCGAGGCCCGCACGCCCCGCCAGCGACCCCGGCCGGCCCCGTTCTCCCCGAAGGGGGCCCACCCATGCAGGCCGCGCCAGTACGTCCCGTACGCGCCACCGCCCTCCCGCCGTCCGTCGCCCTCACCGTCACCGGAGCCCTGCGCGCCATGGAGGCCCTGCTGCTCTCCGGCGGCCAGCGCACCGCCCGCCGCAACGCCTGGACGGCCGTCCTGGAGGACCGCCGCCGGGCCAAGGACCGGGTCGAGGCCCTGCACGTACTGGAGGCCGTGGCGGACCCCGCGTCGAAGGCCACGTAAACTTCGGATTATGGCGAGGAAGGCAAAAGCAGAGAGAGCGGAAGGCGCTGACGCCGCCGCGAACCCCGGGCGACTGAAGCAGATCGCCCTCACCTACAAGATGACCCGTAAGGCCGATCCGGTGATCGGTCTGGTCATCGCGGCCGTGGGAATCGTCACCTTCGGTGTCTTCCTCGGTATCGGCTTCTGGATCGGCTATCCGATCTATCTGGGCATCCTGGGCTTCCTGCTCGCCTTCCTCTCGATGGCGATCGTCTTCGGCCGACGGGCCGAGCGGGCGGCGTTCAGCCAGATGGAGGGCCAGCCGGGAGCGGCGGCGGCCGTACTCCAGAACGTGGGCCGCGGCTGGACCACCACCCCCGCGGTGGCGATGAACCGCAACCAGGACGTGGTGCACCGCGCCGTCGGCCGGGCCGGAATCGTCCTGGTGGCCGAGGGCAACCCGAACCGGCTGAAGACACTGCTCGCGGCCGAGAAGAAGAAGATGTCCCGGGTCGTGATGGACGTGCCGGTGCACGACATCGTGGTGGGCACGGACGAGGGCCAGGTGCCGCTGAAGAAGGTCCGTACGACCATGCTGAAGCTGCCCCGGGTGCTCTCGGGCCCGCAGGTGACCGCGACCAACGACCGGCTGCGCGCGCTCGGCGACCTGCTGAGCAATATGCCGCTGCCGAAGGGACCCATGCCGAAGGGCATGCGCATGCCACGCGGCGGAAAGATGCGCTGAGCCCGAACCGCCAGTACGTGAAGGGGGCGGCCGGAGGAAATCCTCCGGCCGCCCCCTTCTTCACGTTCTTCGCGTTTCAGGACCGGCCGCCGGGCAGGGCCTCGTAGCCCCGGGAAACCCGAGGCGGACCCCCCGTACTCCGGCTGCTCCGACTACGCCGTACGCCGACTCCGAATCCGGCTCGGGCTCGGGCCGACCCGCTCCCGGACCGGACTGGATCAGATCCGTACTTCCACGGCCTTCGCGAACCGGTCGTGCAGCCCGCGGCCGTCACGGTCCCAGATCAGCGCCGGAAGCCCCAGACAGAGCAGCACGCTCCGCAGCAGCACCCGCCCGGCGGGCAGCCGCCCGCCCTCGACGGCTACCACCTGGAGCCGGAACAGCCGCTTCCCGGGGGTGAAGCCCACGGTCCCCAGGGTGAGCACGCTCAGTACGAAGAAGATGCCCAGCGCCCAGTTACCGGCGGTCTGCCGGTTGCCGTCGGCGAAGAAGGCGCTCGCGACGAGGAAACAGAGACCCCAGTCGACGAAGACGGCCCCGAGTCGCCGCCCGGTGGGGGCGATGGCGCCCGGCCCCTCCTCCGGCAGGCCGAGCCGCTTGCCCCGGTACCCGAAGTCGACGCCCATGTCCTCGGCCGCCGCGCGGGGTCCGGAGAGCCACGATCCGATTGCTTGCCTGTTGTCCACCCGTCCACGGTACTGCGCCCCGTTCCGTCCCCCGGCGGCCGGGTCGGCTCCGACGGGACGACCTGGGGTGATCCGGCCGACACCGACCACCCGCCCGGTTAACGCGCCGGAAACAATCGGGTCATGCTGGAGAAATGCCCCCTGCCTATGGTCGGGCCTGCGTGGACCACCGCACTGGTCGCACGGACGAGCTACCCGCCCCCGCCCGGGACGGGAGTAGGAGGAGTTGGATGTTCCAGAACGCCGACGACGTGAAGAAGTTCATCGCCGACGAGGACGTCAAGTTCATCGATGTCCGGTTCTGCGACCTGCCAGGCGTGATGCAGCACTTCACGATCCCGGCGAGCATCTTCGACCCGGCGGAGGAGCTGGCCTTCGACGGATCGTCGATCCGCGGCTTCCAGGCGATCCACGAGTCGGACATGGCGCTGCGCGCCGACCTGTCCACGGCCCGGGTCGACCCGTTCCGCCGGGACAAGACGGTCAACATCAACTTCTTCATCCACGACCCGATCACCGGCGAGCAGTACAGCCGTGACCCGCGGAACATCGCCAAGAAGGCGGAGACCTACCTCGCCTCCACCGGCATCGCGGACACCGCGTTCTTCGGCCCGGAGGCGGAGTTCTACGTCTTCGACTCGGTCCGCTTCAACACCTCCGCCAACGAGGGCTTCTACCACATCGACTCCGAGGCGGGCGCCTGGAACACCGGTGCGGTCGAGGACAACCGCGGCTACAAGGTCCGCTACAAGGGCGGCTACTTCCCCGCCCCGCCGGTCGACCACTTCGCCGACCTGCGCGCGGAGATCTCCCTGGAGCTGGAGAGGTCCGGCCTCCAGGTCGAGCGCCAGCACCACGAGGTCGGCACCGCGGGCCAGGCGGAGATCAACTACAAGTTCAACACCCTGCTGGCCGCCGCCGACGACCTGATGCTCTTCAAGTACATCGTGAAGAACGTCGCCTGGCGCAACGGCAAGACCGCGACCTTCATGCCGAAGCCGATCTTCGGCGACAACGGCTCGGGCATGCACGTCCACCAGTCGCTCTGGCAGAACGGCTCGCCGCTCTTCTACGACGAGCAGGGCTACGCCGGTCTCTCCGACACCGCCCGCTACTACATCGGCGGCATCCTCAAGCACGCCCCGTCGCTGCTGGCCTTCACCAACCCGACGGTGAACTCCTACCACCGCCTGGTCCCCGGCTTCGAGGCCCCGGTCAACCTGGTCTACTCGCAGCGGAACCGCTCCGCCGCGATGCGCATCCCGATCACCGGCTCTAACCCCAAGGCCAAGCGCGTCGAGTTCCGCGCCCCCGACCCGTCGTCCAACCCGTACCTGGCCTTCTCGGCCCTCCTCCTCGCGGGCCTCGACGGCGTCAAGAACAAGATCGAGCCGGCCGAGCCGATCGACAAGGACCTCTACGAGCTGGCCCCCGAGGAGCACGCGGGCGTCCCCCAGGTCCCGACCTCCCTCCCGGCCGTCCTCGACGCGCTGGAGCAGGACAACGAGTACCTCCAGGCGGGCGGCGTCTTCACCGCCGACCTGATCGAGACCTGGATCGACTACAAGCGCACCCACGAGATCGCCCCGATCCAGCTCCGCCCGCACCCGCACGAGTTCGAGCTGTACTTCGACCTCTAGGAAGCACACCGGACAAACACCGGTCACAGGGCAGCCAAGGGCCGCCACCTCCACTCGGAGGTGGCGGCCCTCGCTCGTGCGGTCAGCCGCGCGCGGCACCGCTCCAGAAGGCCCTCGCCTTCCCAGGATTTCGGCGGCGGCGTTGCCGGGACCCGGTCCCACCCCCGTCCACGAGCCGAAGGACCCCGGCCGCCCGTTGGCAACGCGCACCGCCGACTGGCGCCAGTTGGCGCCACAATCCGGCGTGAGCCCGCCATGGCGCCACGCCGGGCAGACCTGATTTCGCACCGTCACCCCGGCATCTCCGCAGGTCACGATATCGAGGCGACATCATGACCCCCCAGCGGCGCCATTCGGGGTTGATATGGCGACATGATGGTGCCATGATGACGTCATGGACCTCACCCCGTATGTCGACACTCTCCACCGCGAATTCGCGGTGGCCGCCGAAGCCGGTGGGGACGACGCCCGTGAGCTGGCCGAGAAGCTCTCCGCTCCGCTGGAGTCGGCGACCCGGCTGGCCATGCTCAGCGCGCTCTCCGCCGCCATGGACGAGATCAGCAGGCAGCTGGCGCCCGGGTCGGCCGAGGTACGGCTGCGGGGGCTGGAGCCCGACTTCGTCGTGACTCTGGCACCGGTTGTCGAGGATGGCGCCATCATGGAGCCGGTCGCGCCACAGGCCGGTGCCGACGGTGACGAGGGTGGGACCGCCCGGGTCAATCTGCGGCTGCCCGCGCAGCTCAAGGCGCGGGCCGAGGAGGCCGCGGGGCGCGAGGGGCTGTCGCTCAACGCGTGGCTGGTGCGGGCCGTGGGGGCCGTGGTCGACGGCCGTGCCGGGGGGTGGACCGCCGGTGGGACCCGGGTCGGCGGACAGAGCTTCACCGGGTGGGTGCGCTAGCCGCGTCACCGCCCGTACGACATTCGCATTTACCAACTCAGCCAAGAGAACGGAACAGCCATGCCTGCTTTCGACACCACCGGACCTGTCGCGGTCACCGCCCGGGTGGAGGCCGGTTCCATCCAGTTCACCGCGGACGAGCGGGCCGACGCCGTGGTCAACGTACAGCCCCGGGACCCGAAGAAGGAGTTGGACGTCCGGACCGCCGACGGGACGGAAGTCGGCTTCGCCGACGGCGTGCTGACGGTCAGAACGCCCAAGCCCCAGTTGCTCGGCAGGACCGGCGCCGTCGAGGTGACGGTACGACTGCCGACCGGCTCGCGGGTCGACCTGACCGGCGCCTGGGCGCAGGTGGTCGGCGAGGGGCGGCTCGGCGAGGTACGGGTGGAGACCTCGTCCGGGGACGTCCGGTTCGACACGACCGGCCCGCTGCGGCTGGCCGCGAAACACGGCTCGGTCACCGTGGAGCGGGTCGAGGGCCCGGCGGAGATCTCCACCAGCTCCGGCAGCCTGCGGGTCGGACGGATCGACGGATCCGCCGTACTGAAGAACGCGCACGGCACCACGACCGTCGGCGCCTCCACCGGCGAACTGCGGGTGACCGGCGGGCACGGCGATATCGACATCCGGCGGGCCGAGGACTCGGTCACCGCCGTCACCACCAACGGCACCGTCCGGGTGGGCGAAGTGGCCCGCGGCACCGTGGAACTGGAGACCCCCTACGGCGCCATCGAAGTCGGCGTCCGCGAGGGCTCCGCCGTCTGGCTCGACGCCCATGCGGGGTCCGGCCGGGTGCACAACGGTCTCACCTCGTCCGAGGCCCCCGACAAGGCCGAGGACACCGTCAGGATCCACGCCCGGACCCGGCACGGCAGTATCGACGTCCTCCGCGCCCGGATCTGAATCCCCCCTCCGTTTCCCCAGTCGTTCCTTCTCTCGAACAGGAAGACTCCATGAGCAGCTCTGTCATGCCCACATCCAAGATTGGCTCCCCGCCGATCGCCGCCGTCTCCGCCACCGGGCTGCGCAAGTCCTACGGCGAGAAGGTCGTCCTCGACGGTATCGACCTCGAAATCCCCACCGGTTCGGTCTTCGCCCTGCTGGGTCCGAACGGCGCGGGCAAGACCACCGCGGTGAAGATCCTCTCCACCCTGATCACCCCGGACGACGGACGGGCCACCATCGCCGGTCACGACCTGGCCACCGAGGCCCAGGCCGTCCGCGCGGCGATCGGTGTCACCGGCCAGTTCTCCGCCGTCGACGGGCTGATCACCGGCGAGGAGAACATGCTGCTGATGGCCGATCTGCACCATCTGCCCCGGAAGGAGGGGCAGCGGGTAGTGGCCGAACTCCTGGAGCGGTTCGATCTCACCGAGGCGGCGAAGAAGCCCGCCCAGAGCTACTCCGGCGGGATGAAGCGGCGGCTCGACATCGCGATGACCCTGGTCGGCGCGCCGCAGATCATCTTCCTCGACGAACCGACCACCGGCCTCGACCCGCGGTCCCGCCACAACATGTGGCAGATCATCCGGCAGCTCGTCTCCGGTGGCGTCACCGTCTTCCTCACCACCCAGTATCTGGAGGAGGCCGATGAACTCGCCCACCGGATCGCCGTACTGAACGACGGCCGGATCGCCGCGCAGGGCACCGCGGAGGAGTTGAAACGGCTCATTCCGGGCGGCCACATCCGCCTCCGCTTCACCGACCCGACGGCCTATCAGAACGCCGCCTCCGCCCTGCGCGAGACCACCCGCGACGACGAGGCACTCACTCTCCAGCTCCCCAGCGACGGCAGCCAGCGCGAGCTGCGGTCCATCCTCGACTGGCTGGACTCCGCCGGAATCGAAGCCGACGAACTGACCGTGCACACCCCCGATCTCGACGATGTGTTCTTCGCCCTGACCGGCGCCGGTGTGACCGGCCGTACCGGTGGCGAGTCCAAGGAGGACGCCCGATGAACTCCCTCTCCCTCGCGGTACGCGACTCGTCCACGATGCTGCGGCGCAATCTGCTGCGCGTCCGGCGCTACCCGTCCATGACGCTGAACCTGCTGCTCACGCCGGTGATGATGCTGCTGCTCTTCGTCTTCGTCTTCGGCGAGGCCATGAGCGCCGGTATCGGCGGCGGCGCCGACCGGTCCGATTATCTCGCCTATCTCCTGCCCGGCCTGCTGCTGATGACCATCGGCAGTACGACTATCGGCACCGCGGTCTCCGTCTCCATGGACATGACCGAGGGCATCATCGCCCGGTTCCGCACCATGGCCATCCACCGGGGCTCCATCCTGATCGGCCATGTGATCGGCAGCGTGCTGCAGACCATCATCAGTGTGGCCTTCGTCGGGGCGGTCGGGGTCGCCATCGGCTTCCGCTCCACCGACGCCACCCTGGTGGAGTGGGTCGCCGCCTTCGGTCTGCTGACCCTGTTCGCCCTGGCGCTCACCTGGATCGCGGTCGGTATGGGCATGGTCAGCCCCAACGCCGAGGCAGCCAGCAACAACGCCATGCCGCTGATCTTCCTCCCGCTGATCTCCAGCGCGTTCGTCCCGGTCGACGCCATGCCCGGCGCCTTCCAGCCGATCGCCGAGTACCAGCCCTTCACCCCGGCGATCGAGACCCTGCGCGGCCTGCTCCTCGGCACGGAGATCGGCCACAACGGCTGGCTCGCCCTCGCCTGGTGCGTCGGCCTGGCCCTGCTCGGCTACTTCTGGTCCAAGTCGGTCTTCGAGCGCGACCCGAAGTAACCCGGCGGGACCACCTCCCGCACCCCGTCCCGCCCGGGGCGGCGCACTCCGACACCCGTCGGAGCCGCCGCCCCGTCGGCGTGCCGGGGTGAGCGGGCCCCGGCCCGCGGACCGCTCATGGCGACCCCTCCCCCACATGTGTGACCCGGTGGTCGTCCAGGGTGTCCGCGGCCGTGGTGAAGAGCTTTTCCAGCAGGGTCGCCAACTGGGTTCGTTCCTCTCCGTTCAGGCCCGCCAGGAGGTCCGATTCGCGGGTGAGGACCGAGGCGACCGTGGATTCGACCAGGGTGTGGCCCGCCGGGGTGAGGGTGACCTCGACCGTGCGGGGGCGGCCCGTGGGGGCCGAGCGGGTGACCAGGCCGTCGGATTCGGCGCGGGCGACCCGCTGGGAGACGGCGCCCGCGGTGACCAGGGAGCGGTGGCCGAGTTCGCGGGTGGTGAGGGTGTACGGGGGGCCCGAGCGGCGCAGGACGCTGAGGAGGTCGAGGGTCGCGGTGTCCACGCCGAGCCGGGCGAGGACGCGGCGGCGGTCGTCGCCGAAGAGTTTGGCCAGGCGCCACAGGGGGGTGACGACACCGATGGAGGAGACCGGGACGCCGGGGAGTTCGCGGTGCCACGCGTCGGCGATGGAGTGGGCCGACTTCTCGGGGACCGGTGGGTACTGGCTTGCCACGGGGGTGCCTCCACGGGTTATGTTGAGGTCTAAATTTAGACCTCAACGGACTGGGGAGACCAGGATATGACACGCACCATCCTCGTCACCGGGGGCGGTACGGGAATCGGGCTGGCGATCGCCCGGCACTTCGTCACCGCCGAGCCGGGGGCCTCGGTCGTCATCACCGGACGGCGGCCCGAGCCGCTGAGCAGGGCCGCGGCGGAGCTGACCGGAAGGGCGGCCGACGGGGTGACCGTCGTGGCCGAGAGCTGCGACCACACGGATCCCGGCGCGCTGCTACGGCTCCGGGAGCGGCTGCCCGGCCGGATCGACGTCCTGGTGAACAACGCGGGCGGCAATACCGACTTCGACGCGGAGGGGGCGGAGGAGAGCGATCTGGCCGCGTACGCCCGGGACTTCCGGGCCAATCTGGATGCCAATCTGGTGAGCGCCGCCCTCACCACCCGGGCCCTGGCCGGGCTGCTCGCCGACGGCGGCGGCGCCGTCGTCCAGATCGGGTCGATCGCGGCCGATCAGGGGGCGGGGTCGTACGGCGCCGCCAAAGCCGGGCTGGTGGCCTGGAACATCAGCCTGGCGGGCGAGTTGGGTGGCCGCGGGATCACGGCCAATGTCGTATCGCCCGGCTATACGACGGAGACCGAGTTCTTCCGCGACCGGCTTCCCGACGAGCGGCGGGACGCCCTGGTCGCGGCGACCGCGACCGGACGGGCCGGGACACCGGCCGATATCGCGGGGGCGGTGGCCTTCCTCTCCTCCCCCGCCGCCCGGCACATCACCGGCCAGGTGCTGCATGTGAACGGTGGGGCGCACAAGGCCCGATGAGGTCTTCGGTGGCGAAATCCCGGTGGTGGCACGGCGGGGTGGAATGACCATGGCTCCAGACGCCCTATCGTGGTCCGCATGTCCGATCCCGAGCTGATCCGCATCGTCACCCGCTCGTCCCCGATGGCCCTCGCCCAGGTGGAGCGCGTACGGACCGAACTGGCCGCCCTGCACCCGGGGATCCGGACGGAGGTCGTCCCGGTGACGACCTCCGGTGACCGCTGGATGGGTGATCTGGCGAAGCTCGGCGGCAAGGGCGCCTTCACCAAGGAGGTGGACGCCGCCCTGCTGGCCGGGGAGGCCGATCTCGCGGTGCACTGCGTCAAGGACGTCCCCGCCGACCGGCCGCTGCCGGCCGGGACCGTCTTCGCCGCCTTCCTGGCCCGGGACGACATCCGGGACGCGCTGATCCATCCGGGCGGGCTGACCCTGGACGAGCTGCCGCCGGGCACCCGGATCGGTACGTCGTCGGTCCGCCGGATCGCCCAGCTCGCGGCCTCGCACCCGGAGTTGGAGTGCGTACCGATGCGGGGCAACGCCAACCGGCGGCTGGAGAAGCTGGCCGCCGGGGAGGCGGACGCGCTGTTGCTGGCGGCGGCCGGTCTGGAGCGGATCGGGCGGACCGACGTGATCACCGAGATCCTGTCGGTGGAGACGATGTGCCCGCCGATCGGGGCCGGGATCCTGGCCCTTCAGTGCCGGGAGACGGATACCGAGACCATCGATCTGGTCAGCGGGCTGGGCGATCCGGCGGCGTACCGCGAGGCGACGGCGGAGCGGATGTTCCTCCATGTCCTCCAGGGGCACTGCAACTCCCCCATCGCGGGCTACGCCCGCTCCGAACGCGGCGGTGAGCTGTCGCTGCGCGCGAAGGTCTTCACCCCCGACGGCAAGCAGGTCCTCAACGCCCATGAGTGGGCGGGGCCGCTGGATCCGGCGACGCTGGGCACCTCGGTGGCGGTGGCGCTGCTGCGGCAGGGCGCCCGGGAGTTGATCGACGGCATCGCGCACTGAGCGACGGGCGCGAGGACACGAGGACACGAGGACACGACGATACGTACGAGGGGGGCCGCCGACCGGAGTCGGCGGCCCCCCTCGGGGCGTCACGGGGCGGTTCAGCCCTTGCGGTTCCAGCCCTCCCAGGCGGAGGAGATCATGTCCCGGACCTCGTGCCGCGCCTTCCAGCCCAGCTCGGTGTGGATCAGGTCGGCGCAGGCGACGACCTGCGCCGGGTCGCCGGGGCGGCGCGGGGTGACGGTGGCCTCGACCGTGTTGCCGGTGACCTCGTCGATCAGCCCGATCATCTCGCGTACGGAGACGCCCTCACCGCGGCCGATGTTGAACGTGAGGTCGCGTACCTCGCCCTCGGCGGAGAACTCGGCGAGCTTGCGGGCCGCCGCCAGATGGGCGTCGGCCAGGTCCTCGACATGGATGTAGTCGCGGATGCAGGTCCCGTCGGGGGTGGCGTAGTCGTCGCCGAAGATCCGGGGGGCGGCCCCGGCGTCGATCCGCTCGAAGACCATCGGCACCAGGTTGAAGACCCCGGTATCGGCCAGTTCGGGGGTGGCCGCGCCCGCCACGTTGAAGTAGCGCAGGCAGGAGGTGGAGATGGAGTGCGCCTTGCCCGCGGCCCGGACCAGCCACTCACCGGCGAGCTTGGTCTCGCCGTAGGGGCTGAGCGGGGCGCAGGGGGTGTCCTCGGTGACGAGGTCGACGTCGGGCATGCCGTAGACGGACGCCGAGGAGGAGAAGAGGAAGCGGGTGACCCCGGCGTCGGCCGCGGCTTCCAGCAGGGTCTCCAGACCCTGGACGTTCTCCCGGTAGTAGTACAGGGGGCGCTCGACGGACTCGGCGACCTGCTTCTTCCCGGCGAGGTGCACGATGCCGTCGATCGAGTGCTCGCGGAGCACCCGGTCCACGAAGGCGCGGTCGAGGACCGTGCCCCGCTCCAGCACGATGCCCTGCGGCACGCGCGCGGGGTTGCCGGTGCTGAGGTCGTCGAGGACGACGACGTCCTCGCCCGCCTCGGTCATTGCCTTGACGACATGGGAGCCGATGTATCCGGCGCCGCCGGTGATGAGCCAGGTCATTGGGGCATTTTACCAATGGAGGGACCGGCTCCGGCCGATCCCGGCCGCTCCGGGACAGGGCTGTGACACGAATGCCCCGGTACGGAGCCGGGCCCCGGCACGGCGGCCGGGGCCCGTGGGATCGGCGAAGGGAGAGCCGAAACGGAGGCGAAGCGGAGTCGGACGGTCAGCGGTCGATCTCTTCGAAGACCCGGTCCCAGCGGTCCAGTACCCGCGACAGCGACAGATGCTTGACGTGCTCGCGACCGGCGGCGCCGTAGCGGGTCCGCAGCTCGTCGGAGTCCATCAGCTCGCCCAGCGCGTCGGAGAGCGCCGGTACGTCGCCGGAGGGCACCAGGGTGCCCGTACGGCCGTGGTCGACGAGTTCGCGTACGCCGCCGGAGAGGTCGAAGCTGACACAGGGGACACCGCAGGCCGCGGCCTCCGCGAGGGCCATCGGGCGGCCCTCCCGCTCACTGCTGATCGCCACCACGGACAGCTCGCGGTAGACGGCGGCCATGTCGTTGGCGGTACCCCGGAAGACGACCTGCTCGGCCACGCCCGCCCGCTCGGCGACCCGGCGCAGGTCGGCCTCCAGCGGGCCGTCGCCGAAGAGGTGCAGCTCCCAGCCGGAGCGGCCGGGCAGTGCGGCGGCGAACGCCTCGATCAGCCGGTCGAGCCGCTTGATCGGGTCGAGCCGGCCCACCGCGCCGATCTTCTTCGTGTCCACCGGGGCGGCGGTGTCCGGGTAGAACGGCAGCGGGTTCGGCATCACGGAGACATTGGGGACCCGCTGGTTGCGGAACTCCTCGGCGTCGCCGTCGCTCAGTACCAGCGACTTCTCCATCAGCGGGTAGTGCCGCTTGATGAGTCCCAGGTTGGGGCCGCGGCGGGCCTGGGCGAAGGACTCGTGGTACTGGCCGATGCCCTTGAGGTGCTGCCACTCCAGGCTGAGCACCCAGTCCGCGGCCCACGGGGAGCCGAAGACGATATAGCCGTCGCGTACGGCGGCCAGCCGACGGGTGAGGTCGGTCCGGGCGTCGTCGCGCTCGGAGCGCAGCTGGCGGGCCTCGGCGCGCCGGGCCGGGCTGATCCGGTTGCCGACGGTACGCGGCCGGGGCCGGGGCGTACTGGGCTCGGCGAGCAGCGTCGTATGGGCGTAGGAACGCCCGTCGGCGTTGTACGGGAACGGCTCGGGGCTGGGGCGGATGCCGATCAGCTCCACCCGGTGGCCCCGGTCGCCCATGCCCTGGGCCAGGGTGTGCAGCACGCGCTGGGAGCCGCCCATGGAGTCCACGTCGATGCCGACGAAGAAGACATTGCGCGGGGGGTTGGCCTCAGTCACGGGTACCGCCTTCGAAAAAAGCGTCGACCACGATCTTGCTGGCGTAGCCGGTCTCGTACGAGCAGAACATCTCCTGGAAGCGGGCGTAGCGGTCGGCGTGCCGCTCGGCCACTCCGTCGAGGTCGCCCATGGCGGCGGCGAGCTGGTCCGTGGTGGTCAGCATCGGGCCGGGGGCGATCTCCTCCAGGTCGTAGTACATCCCGCGGTCGCCGCCGCGGTAGTCGTCGTAGTCGTCGGTGTAGAGCAGGATCGGCCGGCCCGTGTTGGCGTAGTCGAACATCAGCGACGAGTAGTCGGTGAGGACGGCGTCGCAGCTCAGCAGCAGATCGTTGATGTCGGGGAACCCGGCGCCGTCGCGGAGGAAGTGCGCGAGGCGGGGGGCGACCTTGAAGCGGTCGTACGGGTGGGCCCGGACGACGACGATCCACTCGTCGGAGAGCGTGGCGGCCAGCTCCTCGAAGTCCACCCGGATCGACTGGCCGGTGCCGCGGGCGGCGTCCCGGAAGGTCGGGGCGTAGAGCAGGACCTTCTTCTCGGCGGGGATGTGCAGCCGCTCGCGGACGGCTGCCGCGCGGGCCCGCTGCTCGGGCTCGGCCCAGCGGACCAGGACGTCGTTGCGGGGGTAGCCGGAGCGGATCAGCTCGGCGTCGACCTCGAAGGCGGGGACGAAGGTCCGCTCGAACTCGGAGCTGGGGCAGACCAGGGAGTCCCAGCGGGCCACACCGTCACGGAACGCCTGCTGGTCCGGGGCCGGGGCCTGGCGGAGCGACGGCACGTCGAAGCCCATCGCCTTCAGGGTCTGGCCGTGCCAGGTCTGGAGGTAGCGGGTGCCGTTCGGCTTGCCGTACAGATAGGGCAGGTTGTGGGAGTCGACCCAGTAGCTGGCGCGGGCGAGGGCCCGGCCGTACGCCCAGCTGCCGCGGCGGACCAGGGGTACGCCCTCGGGGAACGAGGAGCGGTCGCCGTTGTAGGACCACACCACGTCGATGGGGAGGTTGCGGCGGCGCAGCTCCTCGTAGATGTAGCGGGGGTTGTCGCAGTAGCCGCGGCCCTCGGACGCCTCGAAGACGGCGAGGCTGCGCTTGCGGGGCAGCTTGGAGAAGGTGTCGTAGACGGTGGCCTTGCCCTCGTTGCCGGCGAAGACCTTCTTGACCCGGCCGACCTTCTTCTTCACCTTGCGGGCGTACGGACCCATCGGCTGGAGCGCCTTGAGGACGCCCTGGCGCTGCCAGGAGACCTCCAGGCGGCCCTGGCCGCGCAGTTCGGGACGGACCAGGGCCTCGTGGACGCCGACGGTGTTGTACGTCACCGACGCGCGGTGCGCGGGCAGGTCGTGCGGGGCGAGGATCGGGTCGGCGCGGCGGACGCCGTCGTACTCCAGGGCGACCACGGGGTGGCGGCGGACGGCGACTCCGGCCTTGCCGACCGGTACCCGGCGCAGGTCGAGCCCGGCCCGGGAGACGTACTGGCCGTCGCCGTCGGGGCGCAGCTCCAGCGGGACGGCGAGGGGCTTGCCGTGGGCGGCGAGCTTCAGGCTGGCCTCGACGCCTTCGGTGATGATCCCGGCGGGGTCGTAGGTGCGGAGGGTGAGCTTGAGGACGGCGCCGTCGGGTACCAGCGACTCGATCTCGTGGCGGAGCTGGCCGCCGCTGAGGACCTGGTCGCGGATGTGGCGCTCGTCGAGGTTCAGCTCGGACCGGCCGCGGCGGTCGGTGGGGACCTCGGTGCCCCAGTAGACGGTGCCGTCGTCGCCCTCGCAGACGAAGCGGGGGGCGATCAGCGCGCTGCCCAGTTCACGGGCGGCCACCTGGAGGTCGGCGAGCCGGCCGACGCGCAGCAGGTGGAGGCAGATCCGCTCCTCGCGGGAGAGCCGGTCGTAGGTCTCGTCGGCGATCTCGTCGAGGTACGGGTTGACCGCCTCGGCGAACTCCGTGATCCATTCCAGATCGCGGAAGGGCAGGTCGCCGAGGTAGAGCCGGAAGTCGTGGCGGAGGAACTTGTAGTCCTTCTCCGGGCGCAGGGCGCTGTGGCCGTGCTCCTCGAACCAGGCGTCGATCAGCCGGGCGACCCCGATCCGGTCCCGGACGTTCTGGATCTTGTGGCGGCTGGAGGAGATGGAGACGCTCTCCGGGGCGAGCCGCCAGGTGTAGACGGACCAGGGCACCACGGCGAAGGACTCGGCCAGGGTGTACGCCTGGGCGGAGAACAGCTGGTCCTCGTAGTGGATGCCCTCGGGGAACGTGAGGCCGTTGTCCCGGATGAAGGCGGTCCGGTAGAGCTTGTTGGTGGAGAGGTGGTCGAAGAAGTAGTCGGGCTCCTCGGCGATGCCCTCGACGACCCGCTGGCCGGTGAAGAGCCGCGGGTACCAGAGTCCGGTGGTGTCGTTCTCCTCGAAGTACCGGGTGACCTCACCGGTGACGAAGTCGACGCCGGTCTCCTCGGCGACCAGCAGCATGCTCTTGCAGGCGTGCCGGGGCAGTTCGTCGTCGCTGTCGAGGAACATGATGTGCGGCGCGCGGGCGACGGCGATGCCCCGGTTGCGGGGGGCGCTGCAACCGCCGCTGTTCTGCTCCAGGCGCTCGTAGCGGACCCGGGGGTCGGCTGCGGCGAGGGCGCGGGCGACCTGCTCGGTGTCGTCCGTGGAGCAGTCGTCGGCAATGATCACTTCTAGGTTGTTGAGCGTCTGGTCGAGTACCGACCGGACCGCTCGGGGGAGCCGCTCCTCATCGTTGTAAACGATGATCACGACGCTCACATCCGGGACATCGCGTGTCGGCATCCGTGTCCTCTCAAACAATGCAGCACACGAACCAACGTGGCACAGGTCGTGGGTCACCGACGTGCTGCCACCGGTGTCTGTAGGCCGCGCAGGCCCCTTTTGTGGATCCTGACGCGGGGCAAAGATTACCTTGCGGAACGAGTGGGCTCCAAAAGGATCCGGGTAGGCGCCGGGGTTGAAGCCCGGTGAAAGTCAAGTGTCGTGCGGGGGCTTGTGGGGCGCGTTTCACCGGCGCGCGGAGCGGGACGGAAGCGGATTCCGTGACTCCGGGTGGCGGGGCGACTGCGGCGGGCCCGGAGGCGGGGCTCCTCGACCGGTCGGGGCCGGGTGGCTCAGCGGCGGGCCATCAGCCGCCGGATGCGGCCGCCGAGGACCCGCCGTACGCCTTCGACGCCGTCGGCGGTCCGCAGGACCAGGGCCCGCCGGGGCGAGGCTCCGGCCTGGACGAGGAAGGGGCGGCCCCGCTTGACGACCACCCGGCGGCGGGCGTTCTGCGCGGCGTGGGCGCGGACCTCGGCGGTGGTGGACGAGCCGTCCGCGTACTCGACCCGGACCTCGACCGCCCAGGCGGAGAGCCGCCCGGAGGGCACCAGATCGTCCAGGGGTACGGACGGCGTCGCCTCCCAGCAGTCGTCGCCGGGGAGCAGCGGGGCCCGTACGGTCAGGGCGGGCGCGGCGCCGGAACGCTCGGTGAGGGTGAGGGTGGCGGCGACCGGGCCGAGGGCCGCGAGACGGCCGTACAGCTCGTGCACGGTGATCGACAGCCGTACGGCGGAACCTATGGTGACCCGGCCGTCGACGGCGACCGGCAGCTCCTCCGGCGGCAGCCCGGCCAGATCGTCGAGCGGTACGTCGCCGGGGGCGGCGGCGAAGACGGGCTCACCGCCGGAGCCGGTGGCGTACGGCGGGATCAGCCGGGGCCGGGGCGCGGCCAGCTCCACCAGCCGGGGCACCCCGAACGGCTCCGGGGCGTGCAGCAGGGCGGCGGCGGCCCAGCGGGCGGCGGGCCGGGCGGCGGCGAGGGCCGCCGGGTCGAACTCCGCGAGATGGGCGCGGGTCACCGTCCACCACTGGGCCCGGTACTCGGCGGAGCGCTGCGGCAGCTCCCGGAGGTACATCGGCAGGTCGTAGTCGACGAACTTGGTCCGCGCGGCGGTCGCCAGCGCGTCGAGCCCCGCCTTCCGGAAGACCTCGACCACCCCGGCGTGCGCGGCGACCCGGTGCTCCCAGTTGGCGATCGACGCACGGCGCAGGGAGATGGAGAGCGTGGCCGCCCGGCGGCGGACGTGCCAGATGTAGACGGGTATGCCGGTGACGGCGATCCGGGGCGCGGCGGCGTAGACCCCGGCCGTGAAGACGAAGTCCTCGTAGTGGAAGGCGCCGTCGGGGAAGGTGAGACCGTGGGCGGTGAGGAACGAGCGGCGGTAGAGCTTGTTCACGGAGAGCGTGTCGTGGAGCATTTCGGGATGGCCCGCGATGCCGTCGAGGACCGTGCCGGGGAGTTCGGCGCCCTGCTCCCGGTCGTAGATCGCGGGGGCCCAGACCGTTTCCCGGCCGCCGGGCAGCTCCCGGCGGACGCAGACCCCTGCGGTGACGTCCGCGCCGTGTTCGCGGGCGGCGGCCAGCAGACCCTCGGCGGCGCCGGGCACCAGCAGGTCGTCGCTGTCGAGGAAGAGGACGTGGGAGCCGGTGGCGGCGGCGATGCCGTCGTTGCGGGGCGTACCGCAGCCGCCGCTGTTGGTCTCGCGGCGGATCACCCGGACCCGGGATTCGCCGTCGAACGCGGCGAGGGCGGCGGGGGTGTCGTCGGAGGAGTGGTCGTCCACGACGATCACCTCGGAGACGGCCTCGCCCTGGGCGAGCGCGGACCGGACGGCGTCGGCGACGTGTGCGGCGTCGTTGTAGGTGATCACGACGACGCTGACACTGGGCTGACCACCGGGGACGGCTCGCGAACTCATGTGGAAATCCTATGGGACCCGAGGGTTGGTGCGGTACATGACCGTACGGCCTGCGGGGTGTGCGGCGCGGCCGTACGGGGGCGTCGGCGGGCGGGGTGTTCCGGGGTGCGCGGCGGCCGGGGGCGGGCGCGCGTGGTTCCTCGCGCCCCTGAAGCACCCCCTGCCCCTGAGGTGCCCCCCTGCCCCCGGAGGGGCAGGGGAGGCGGGGAGCGTCAGCGGCCGTAGCGGATGAGGGCGCGGACCATGCGGCAGGTGGTGTCGGAGGGGGGATGGATGCCTATGTGGTCGGCGGTGGAGCGGATCCGGGCGTTGTCGGCGGTCGACGGGTGGTAGACGCCCGAGTCCAGCAGGGCGATCGCGAGACGCATCGCCTTCAGCCGGCGGTTGTGCGTCACGTACCACTCCCGGGGCTGTCCGGCGGGGAGCGGCTTCTTCGTCAACGGGGCGGACGGGGTCGTGTGCGCGCCTTGGGCGGGCTTCCTCATGAGTCTGGATACGGCCATCGACAACCTCCAGCTGCGGTGGCGGGACCATCCCGAACTGTTGTTCATTCTATCGAGCGGCACTGACAATCGGCCCTGGCCAGACGGGGTGCGCGCTACCTTGTGGGCATGGAGATCTGGATCAATTCGGCCTGCTCGAAATGCCGTACCGCCGTCCGGCTGCTCGACGGCGAAGGGGCCTCGTACACCGTTCGGCGCTATCTGGAGGACGTCCCTTCGGCGGCCGAGATCCGGGATGTGCTCACCCGGCTCGGGCTGGAGCCGTGGGACATCACCCGGACCCAGGAGGCGGCCGCGAAGGAGCTGGGGCTGCGGGAGTGGCCCCGGGACGCGGCGGCCCGCGAGCGGTGGATCGAGGCGCTGGCCGGGCATCCCCGGCTGATCCAGCGCCCGATCATCACCGCCGACGACGGCTCCGCCGTGGTGGCCAGGACCGACGAGGCCGTCATGGACGCGCTGCGCCGGGGCGACGGGGCCTGACGGCCGCCCCAGGCGCCACTGGCCGCTCCGGCCTTCGCCGGACCTCCTGCGCCTCAGACCTCTCAGACGCCCGCCGACGACGCCGACGGCTCGGATATCTCCGCCATCTGGCCCTCCGCCGTGGCCAGCAGCTCCGTCAGCCGGGTGCCGAAGTGGATGTCGCAGGGGTGCGGGCGGCCCGTGCGGGCGCTCTCCAGCAGGGCGTCCAGCGCGTCCCGGAACGCGGCCACCGGGTCGGACCACTCGGGCATGACCGTCGTACCGCTGTCGCCGAGGCACTCCACGATCACCGACGCGGCCTTGGGCGGCGCGCTCAGCCCGAGGGTGGCCGTACTGGAGGCGCCCGAGGCGTGGCGCAGGACGAGATGGGCCGTGCCCTCGGGGCCGGGGGCCGCCGTCACGGCGGTCACCTCGCCCAGGACGGGTATCAGTACGGAGAGCATATGGGGGCCCAGATCCCACAGGCCGCCCCGCTCGCGCCGCCAGGGCGACGCCGCGTACGGGCTGGTGCCGCCCGGGGCGTAGAGCGCGCCGAGCCACTGCGCGCGGGCCGTGAACCAGCCGCCGGTCGCTATCTGCCGGTCGATCCAGAGCCTGGTCTCCCGGGCGAACCGCAGGGTGCAGAAGACCACGGACGCGACGCCCGCCCGGGCCACCGCGTCGGCCGCCGCCCGCGCGGCGGCGACGTCCGTGGCGACCGGCTTGTCGAGCAGGACATGGCGTCCGGCCCGCGCGGCCCTGGCCGCCAGGGGGGCCTGGACGTCCGGCGGCAGCGCGAAGGCTGCGGCGTCACAGGCGGCGAGCAGTTCGCCGATGCCGTCCTCACCGCTGTAGGCGGTGGTGCCGTGGGCGTCGGCGAGGGCCCGCGCGGCCTCCGGGCGGCGCGCCCAGACACCCGCGAAGTCGACGCCGTCATGACCGGCGATGGCGGGAGCCTGGGTGGCCGCGGCCCAGGGACCGGCGCCGAAGAGGGCGACCCGGGCCCGGCCGGGCGGAGCCGCCGCCGAAGCCGTCGCCGGGTCCCGGTCGGGGTCCGGGCCCGGATCCGGCTGTCGCGATGTCGTCGTCGTGGATGTCATGGTCCCCATACGTCCTGTGGTCGTCCGCCGTGTCGTGCGATGCGATGCGTAGGCGATGTGCCGTGATCCAGTGTGCCGATCGCCCGGCGTCCGGCCCCGGGTTTATCCACAGGACCGGGAGTTTCGTGTGATGTTACGTTGAGCCGCACCGGCCGCGGGACTCCGGTGCGACTTCCGAAACTTGCCTGTGAAGCACTGTCGACGCTGTTCGCACCCCTATTCCCCGGCCGGTTTCCCTTACCCAGCGCCCCCTTGGGGAGACCATGGATCCGTCGACCGCCGACGAGACCTGTGCCGATCTCGTCGCCGCCGAGGACGTACTGCTCTTCGTCAACGCGGCGGTCACCGCCACCGGGCAGCGGGAGTTCCGGTCCGACGCGGCGGAGCAGCGGCTGTCGCTGGACTTTCTGCACGAGTACGTCCGGGTCAACTACCGGCCCCTGTACGCCGCCGCCCTCGCGCTCGACATCAACGACCACAACGCGGCCCTGATCGTGGAGGGGCTGCTGCGGACCGCCAGCGAGGCCACGGCCGGGCAGAAGCGCGCCGAGGGCCCGCTGATCGCCGCCCGGCTCGCCCTACTGCCGCCGCAGCGCGTGTACCGGCTGTTCCGGGCACTGCGCGCGGCCGGGGTCAACAACCGCAGGACCCGGGCGATCCAGCGGGACTGGCTGGCGGCCCGGCCGGATCTGGGGCACGACGCGGTCAAGTACCGCCGCGGCCTGAAGTCGGCGGTACGGCACGTCCATCTGCCGCCCCGGGTGCTGGAGGCGGGTTCCGGCGGCCCCGGTGTCCCCGGCGAGCTGGGCGACTTCCTCTTCCGGCCCGGTGCCCGGACGCGCTACGGGCATCCGCTGCTCGACGCGTACCGCCGGGCCCGGTACGACCAGCGGGCGGTCTACGAGCTGCCGTTCACAGTCGCCGCCGGATTCGCCGCCCGCCACCGCGTGCCGCGGGACATCTTCCTGGAGCGGGCCGCGCCCCGGATGACCCGGCTGGAGCGGCTGCGGACGGCCGGGGAGGCCGGGCTCGCCGACGACCGGCTGGCCGGGATGCCGCTGACCCGGCTGGCGCTGTACGTCCTCTCCCTCCCGCTCTCCGAGCGGGCCGCGCGCCGCGCCGGGCTGGAGCGGGCGCTGCGCGCCGCCGCCGTACGGGCCGCGGGCTCCCACGCCGGGACCTGGGGGCGGGTGTCGGCCGTGCTGGACGACAGCCATTCGTCGTACGGCTCCGGGGTCAAGCGCCGCCGTCCGCTCGCGGTCGCCGTCGCGGCGCATTTCCTGCTGGGCGCGCTCGCCGCCGAGGGCGCGTACCGCGGCCGTTGGACCTCGGGGCGGGCCGATCCCCTGATGGCGCGCCCCTGGGGGCCGACGCCGCTCGGGAGCCGGATCCTGGACGCGCTGGAGGACTCCCCGGACCGGCTGGTGATCGTCTCGGACGGCTGGGACAACGCGCCGCCGGGGCTCGCGGGTGAGGTGCTGCGGCTCTGGCGGACCAGACTCGATCCCGCCCGGCGGACGGTGGTCACCCATGTGAACCCGGTCTACGACGCCGACGCGTTCGACGTCCGCCGGCTGGCGCCTTCGGTGCCGACCGTGGGGATCAGGGACGCGGAGGACCTGGCGGCGCTGGTGGAGATCGCGCGGTTCACCGAGGGACGTACGGGCGCGGCCGAACTGCGGGCCTATCTGGACCGGCGTACGGCGCTGTTCCTCCGGTCCGGAGCCGGGAGGCCCGGCGCCCGAGGTACCGGGAGCGGGCGGACGACAGACGGGAGCGGCCGGGCGACAGAGGTGACGTCCGGGAAGGGCCGGTCGACAGAGGAGCCGGACGGGGAGGGCCGATGAGCGGTCTGGACATGACCGGTCTGACGACCGGCCCGGCGCAGGTGTGGGGCGGGGTCCGGCTGGTACCGCTGCTGCGTGCCGCGCCCGTAGCGGGTCTGCGGCTGTACCGGGGTCCCGGCGGGGCCGAACCCGGTGGGGACCCCTGCCAGGGGGAGATCGCGTACGTCCCGCACGGTCTGGTCGCCGACTGGTCGGCGGCGGACGGGACCGGCGGCGGGAACGGTGCCGAGGGCGACGGGGAGGGCGGGGCGACCGCCGCGTACGGCACCCGGCTGGGGATCGGGGCGGCGCGGCCCCTCACCGTACCGGTCTCCCCGCGACGGCTCCCGGTACGGCGGCTGCGCGGACCGGCCCGGGGCGGCGGCCGGGCGCGGGAGGACCGGCTGCGGTTCCTGCCGCTCCAGCTGGCGCTCGGCGGCTATCTGGCGCTGCACTTCCGCCGTCCGACCGTGGCCTGGGAGACCTGGTCCCGCGAGGCGCTGACCCGGGGTCTCTCCCCGCGCGAGCAGGCGGCGTACGCGGGCCTGCCGGTACCGGGGCTCGACGAGGCGCTGCGGGTGTTCGAGATCCATCCCGGCCAGTGCGGCGTGCTCCTGTACACGGCGGACGATCTGGCCGGTGCGTTTGTCGTACCGCATCCCGAGGACTATCGGGCGCTGCACGCCACTCTGGTCGAGGATCTGTACGGCGAGTCGGTGCACCACCACGCGGTCTACGGCCGTCCGGTCCCGGCGTTCAAGGCCCGGCTCGGGAGCGGGCGGGGCATCCGGGACCTGGCGGATCTGCGGGCCGCCGCCCGGCGGGCGGAAGCGGCGTGGGCGCGGGACCACGACGCGGTGATGGCGGCCGGGCTGCTGGCCGGCGCTTACCGGTTCGAGCGGGTCTACACGCTGGGCGGATTCACCCTGGAGCGGTTTCTGCCGCCGTTCGTCCCCGGCCGGGAGCAGCACATCGGCGAGCTGATCCGGGACCGCAAGGGGCGGACGGTGTATCTGAAGACGTTCCGGCTCTCGGAGGCGCAGGTACGGCGAGGGCATCTGCTGGACGCGCTGCACGGGGAGGACTGGGATCCGGAGCGGGCCGCGCGGGCGCTGGGGACGACCGCCGACGAGCTGGCGCGGCGGATCAGGAGGGCGGGTCTGGCGGCGCTGCTCCGGCACGGGTAGGCGGGTCCCGGCCGGGGGCGGCTCGGGTTCTACGAGCCCGGTGTCGGCTGACGAGCCCGTCGCCGGGGTCCACCGGATGGCCGTAACACGGGGTTCACAAACGGGCAACCGGCGAGAAATCGCCCCTTGTCAAGCTGCGAGGAACCCGCCGCACCCGCAAAGGACGAGACCGTGACCTTCATCAAGGCCGAGTACATCTGGATCGACGGCACCGAGCCGACGGCCAAGCTGCGATCGAAGACCAAGATCCTTCAGGCCGGGGCCGAGCCGCCTCTGTGGGGCTTCGACGGGTCCAGCACCAACCAGGCCGAGGGCCACGCCTCCGACCGCGTACTGAAGCCGGTCTTCAGCTGTCCCGACCCCATTCGCGGCGGTGACCACGTCCTCGTGCTGTGCGAGGTCCTCAACACGGACATGACCCCGCACTCCTCCAACACCCGGGCCGCCCTGGCGGAGGCCGCCGAGCGGTTCGCCGCGCAGGAGCCGGTCTTCGGGATCGAGCAGGAGTACACCTTCTTCGACGGCGACCGCCCGCTGGGCTTCCCGGTCGGCGGCTTCCCGGCGCCCCAGGGCGGCTACTACTGCGGCGTCGGGGTGGACGAGATCCACGGCCGGGACGTCGTCGAGGCCCATCTGGAGAACTGTCTGAAGGCGGGGCTCGGCATCTCCGGGATCAACGCCGAGGTCATGCCCGGACAGTGGGAGTTCCAGGTCGGCCCGCTGGCCCCGTTGGAGGTGGCGGACCAGCTCTGGGTCGCCCGCTGGCTGCTCTACCGCACGGCGGAGGACTTCAAGGTCTCCGCGACGCTCGACCCCAAGCCGGTGAAGGGCGACTGGAACGGCGCCGGGGCGCACACCAACTTCTCGACCCGGGCGATGCGGGAGTCGTACGACGCCATCGTCACGGCCTGCGAGTCGCTGGGCGAGGGCTCCAAGCCGATGGACCACGTCAAGAACTACGGCGCGGGCATCGACGACCGGCTCACCGGACTGCACGAGACGGCCCCCTGGAACGAGTACAGCTACGGCGTCTCGGACCGGGGCGCCTCGGTCCGGATCCCCTGGCAGGTCGAGCGGGACGGCAAGGGCTATATCGAGGACCGGCGGCCGAACGCCAATGTCGACCCGTATGTCGTCACCCGGCTGATGGTGGACACCTGCTGCACGGCGCTGGAGAAGGCCGGCCAGGTCTGAGCCCGCCGCGCCACCGGGGGTCCCGCCGGGGATCCGGCGGGCCGGGGCGCGAAGGACGATGAGGGACAGGGACGAAGGGGTGTGCGCCGGAGGGGCGTACACCCCTTCGGCGCGTCAAACCTCTTGCGAGTGTGATGAGATACGCGTCTCGATCCGTGGGCATCGCCCTCCTGTGTGAGGTGTTCATCTGGTTCAATGAGGCCATGACCGGCTCCCAGAACCCCACGACAGGTCCCAGTGACCTGGAGCCGTTCTGGCCTTCCCGGCAGCACCACGACTTCGACCGGGTGTGTTGCCGCGCGATGAACGCGCGGGCCCTCTAAAACCGGTTTCCGGCCTTCGGCCAGCGCGCACGACGTACGTCCGTTCCACCGACTCGTCGAACCCTCCGCGCGAAAGAGAGCTGACCTCTCATGGCGAACATCGTCAACTCCCGCACCTTCTCGGCGGCCACCGCCGTTCCACCGCGCCATTCCGCCGCCCCGGGCCGGGCCGGGGCGCTGCCGGGTCCGGCCCGCGCGGCCCGGCACCGGCTCCGGGCCGTCGACCCCGACGAGGTCGTACCGCCCGGGACGCTCCGCTCCCTGACGGATCTGCTGCCGCCGGGCGCCACCTGGCTGCCCGCGCCGCAGAGCCAGGTACCGGCCCTGCCCGGGCGGCCGCCGATGGTCGGCTATCTGGTCCTCGTCCCGGCGGACCAGCTTCCTCCGGCGGCCTTCGCGCCGGTGGCGGCCGACGCCGCCGGGGTCCCGGCGCAGCGGCGGCCCGCCGGGGAGACCGCGGGCCCGCTGACCGGGGTGCCGGTACCGGGCCCGGCGGACGGGCCGGTGGGCATCGATTCGGCGGAGCGGGTGGCCCGGGTCGACGGGCAGGCCCTCGATCTGACGTATCTGGAGTTCGAGTTGCTGGCCCATCTGGTGGCCAGGCCGCACCGGGTGCACACCCGCGACCACCTCGTCACGACGGTCTGGGGGTACGGACACGTCGGTGACGGCCGGACCGTCGACGTCCATATCGCCCGGCTGCGGCGGAAGCTGGGCCCCGAGCACCGGCACACGATCCAGACCGTCCGCCGCGTGGGGTACAAGTACGCGCCCTGACCGGGGCGTACGCCCCCGGCGTGAGACCGAGCCCGTCTCAGGGGCCGGGACCCTGGTCTCGTATCACGATACGAGTCCGAGGGTCCCGACCCTTTCTCAGCCTCCAGCCGTACGGGACCTGAGCCGGGAGACCGCGCCCAGGGCGAGATCCACGGCCAGGAAGACCAGCAGGCTGAGCCCCAGCAGCGGTACGAACCAGCCCACCAGGGCCACCGCGGCGGCCAGCGGCAGCAGGAGTACGGGCGGCACCTTCCGCCAGGCGCCGCGCGGCACCGGACGGCCGCCGAGCGCCCGGCCCTTGGTGGGCCGCCGCTGCCACCACATCCGGTAGCCCCAGAGGATCACCAGGATCAGGGCGACGGCCAGCGCCGCCAGGACGAGCTGGTTGGCCAGGCCGAACAGCACTCCCATATGGGCGTCGATGCCGTACCGGGTCGCCTTGGCGAGCAGCGGATAGTCGTCGAACCGGAGTTCGTCGACGATCGCGCCGTCCGCCGGGTCGACGGCGACCGAGTCGAGCCGGACCGGGAAGGTGGTGTCCGTCTCCTTGATCACATACCCGGTCCCGGCGGCGGGCAGGGTGATCGACAGCGGTCCGTCGATCCCGGCCGCGCGGGCCGACTCCAGGGCCCGGTCGATCCCGATGTCCGCGCCCTGGTAGGCGCCGCCGTGACCGGCGCCGTGGCCCGCGTGCCCGCCGTCGCCGCCGCCCGAACCGCCGTCGAGGGTGGCGGAGACCGCCGGGGTGGCCCCGCCGAGCTGGTCCTGGACGGCCCCGATGTTCTCCCCCGCGTACCGCGACCAGGTCAGTCCGGTCGCCGACAGGACGACCAGTCCGAGGACGGCCCACGCGCCGACCGTGCCGTGCCACGACAGGGTCCGGCGGCGGCCCTTCGCCCCGGGTTCGGGGCGGAGGAGATCCCGCCGCGAGGACCGGCGCCGGCCGATCCACAGGGCCAGACCGCCGAGGGCGACCACCCAGAGCCAGCTCGCCGCCAGTTCGCTGTAGTTGCGGCCGAACTCGCCGAGCCGCAGATCGCGGTGGAGTTCGTCGAGCCAGGTACGGAGCGGCAGGGCGCCCGAGCTGCCGTACGAGGGCAGCTCGCCGCGCACCTTCCCGGTGTGCGGGTCGACGAAGACCGCGAGGGTCGAGCCCTCGGGCACACCCGGGGCGTCCATCAGGACCCTGGTGGTGTCCCGTTCGCCGGTCGCGGGCCGGACGGCGACGACGGTGCCGTCGGGCCGTACGTTGCGGGCGGCGGCGATCTGGTCGGCCAGCGGGAGCGAGCCCTCGTAGCGCTGGCCCGCGGGGACGGTCAGCTCGTCGCGGTAGACGATCTTCTCCGCCTGGAAGGAGAGCGCGTAGAGCAGTCCGCTGACGGCGGCGAGGAGGATGAAGGGGGCGATGAGGAGCCCCGCGTAGAAGTGCGTCCGGAGGACGAGGGGGCGGAGTCGGCTCCAGGCCGAACCGGTGGGTGTCTCGCGTTCCGACTCGGTGCGCTCGGAGTCGGCCGGTGCGGTCCGCTCGGAGTCGGCAGGCTCGGCGGCGGGCGGTCCGGCTTCGGACCGGTCGGCGTCGGACGGGTCGGCGGCAGCCGGCTCGGCAGTCGGCTCGACCGAGGGGGATATCTCCGACTTTCCGGGTCTTTCGGGGCTGCCGGGGGCAGCGGTGTCAAGGGTCATGACGATCCCGTTCGCATCTGTCTGGACAGGGGGGAATCGACCCCCGGGTCAGACGGCTGCTCCAGGGGCCGTGGCTCGGATCCGGAACGGGACCGGCGGGCCCCGGCGGATCAGGGTGTGGCCGAGGACGACGATCCCGCCGGGACGCTCGGCCGCCGTGGTCCGGGGCGCGGCGACCCGGCCGGGGGCCTCGGGCGTACGGAGGACCGCGAACAGCGCCCGGAGCGGGACGAAGGCCAGGGCGGCGAGGGCGCGGGCCAGTTGCAGGAACGCTTCCTCGCCCCGGGAGAGCCAGAGCCCGCAGACCGCGGCGGCCAGCAGATGGACCGCGATCATGCCCGCCCCGGTGGCGGACAGCACATCGGCGGCGTCGGGCAGGAACCGCGCGCCCCCGCCGGACCGAGTCACCGGGTTGTCGTGTCCGAGAGCCGCGAGGGATTCCGGCCGGGGCCCCGGGTGACCGGCGGGCGCGGCGTGCCCCTGGGCGCCGGAGTAGAGCAGATGCATCGCCGCCTGACCGGCGAGCAGTCCCGTACCGATGGAGAACGGGCCGCGACGACGGCCACCCGCGAGCCAGCCGGTGACGGCGGCCACGGCGAAGGCGGGCAGCAGGACAGCGGACGGGAGTTCATGTCCGGACATCCAGATATGCCCCGTCGCGGACAATGCCGTACACACCGCCGCGAAAATCGCGGCCCGGAGGGCGCGCAACGGCGGCCGGGTGTCGGACATGGTGGCCCCATGCTGCCACTGTTGTGTTACAGCCGTAAGGCATGGGACGCCTGTGGCATTACTCCATCAGCGGAAGGGCTGGTCAGCGGGGCACGCCGGGGGCAGGGTCGGGCTCATGAGACTTCTGATGCTGGGTGGAACGGAGTTCGCCGGGCGGGCGGTCGTGGCTGCGGCCCTCGACCGCGGCTGGGACGTGACGGTCTTCAACCGGGGCAACCGGCCCGCGCCCGAGGGCGTGACGGCGCTGGTCGGCGACCGCACCGCGCCGGGCGGTCTCGCGGCGATCGCCGACGGGACGTGGGACGTGGTGGTCGACACCTGGACCGCCGCGCCGACCGCCGTACGGGACACGGCACGGCTGCTCGCGGACCGGGTGGGCCGCTATGTCTATGTGTCGAGCTGTTCGGTCTACGTCTGGCCCGCGCCGCCGAACTCCGACGAGTCCGCGCCGCTCGTCGCCGCGACCGAGGACGACACGGACGTGCCGTACGCCGAGTCGAAGCGGGGCGGCGAACTCGCGGCGATCGGGGCGTTCGGGGCGGACCGGTCACTGCTGGTCCGGGCCGGGCTGCTGCTCGGGCCCTGGGAGAACGTCGGCCGACTGCCGTGGTGGCTGGCCAGGGCCGTCCGGGGCGGTGCCGTACTCGCGCCGGAACCGGCGGACGCGCCCGTCCAGTACATCGACATCCGCGATATGGCCGAATGGATCCTGTCGGCGGCCGAAGCCGGGCTGAGCGGTCCGTACAACATGGTCGGCGCGCAGCGGGGCGTCACCTTCGGGGACGTACTGGCGGAGTGCGTACGAGTCACGGCGGAGGCGCGGGCGGCGGCCGGGCCGGACGGGCCGGACGGGCTCGAACTGCGGTGGACCCCGGCGCGGCGGATCCTCGACGCGGGGGTGTCGCCCTGGACCGATCTGCCGATCTGGGTACCGCCGGAGGAGGCGCCCGACCTGCTGGGAGCGCTCTACACCCTCGATGTGAGCCGGGCCATGGCGACGGGCCTGCGGTGCCGCCCCCTGGCGGAGACGGTGGCGGACACGTGGGCCTGGCTCCGGGAACTGCCGCGGATGCCGTCGCGCCCGGGGGTGGGTCTCTCGCCCGAGCGGGAGGCGGCCCTGCTGCGCTGACCCGCCTCCGACAATGGGGGGGGACCCCAGCGCCGAGGCCCTCCCGGGTGAGGCCCACAACCCGGGTCTCGCCCGGCGGCTTGCTGTTGTCGGCGGTCCGCGGACCGCCTGTGGCTTGTCGCGCAGTTCCGCCCCCTATGCCTTCGGCAATGGGGGGACCCCCAGCGCCTTGGCTCTCCGGGGCACCGCCCCAAATGCCCGGGGCTCGCCCGGCGACCTGATGTTGTTCGCAGTCCGCACCACCGTCGTGGCTTGTCGCGCAGTTCCCCGCGCCCCTAAATGCTCTCCCCAGCACCGCCCCTGAAAAGAGGGCCCGTCTCTCGGCGAGGGCGGTCAGAAGGGCAACCAGGGGCGCGGGGAACTGCGCGACAAGCCACAGGCGGGCCGCAGGCCGCCGACAACACCAGGCCGACGGGCGCAGCCGGGAAGGGCGAGGGGCTAGAGGGCCGCCGGGGTCTTCGGCGCGGGCGCGGGCGGGGCCGGGTCGCCGTGCTCCATGGGCGGGAGGCGGCGGAGAAGTCGCGGCGTCTTCCAGTTGCGTTCGCCGAGCAGCGACATCACCGACGGCAGCAGCACCATCCGTACCACCGTCGCGTCGAGCAGCACCGCCACCGCGAGCCCCACGCCCATCTGCTTCATCGACTGCATGGTCAGCGTGCCGAAGACCGCGAAGACCGCCACCATGATCACCGCCGCGCCGGTGACCGCGCCCGCCGTACGGGCGATGCCGTCGGCGATGGCGGTCCGGTTGTCGGCGCCCCGGTCGCGGCTCTCGCGGATCCGGGAGACCACGAAGACGTGGTAGTCCATGGAGAGTCCGAAGAGGACGACGAGGACGAAGAGCGGCAGCCAGCTCTCGACGGCGCCCACCTTCTCCGTGCCGAGCAGCGACGCCCCGATGCCGTGCTGGAAGACGGCGACCATCACCCCGTACGCGGCCGCGACCGAGAGCAGGTTGAGCAGGATCGAGGTGACGGCGATGACATAGGAGCGGAAGCAGAACAGCATCACCAGGAACGTCACGGCGGTGATGAAGACGAAGACCGGGAGGATGCCGTCCTTCAGCTTCGCGTTGAAGTCGACGGACTCGGCCAGTTCTCCGGTGACGTACGCCTTCGCCCCGGTGCCGTCGAATGCCGCAGGGACGGTTCGTTCGCGCAGTTCGGTGAGGGCGTCGCGGGAGCGCCGGTCGCTGCCGTCGCCGGGCAGCGGTACCTCGATCAGGGCGATGTCCTCGGTCCGGTGGACGGTGACCCGGCCGGGGTCGAAACCGGCCAGGGCCGTACGGACGGACGGCGCTTCGATGTCGTCGGCCGCGACGACGATCCGGGCCGGGTCGGGCCCGCCGGGGAAGCTCTCGGTGATCGCGGTGTGGGCGATGGTGAGCGCCGAGTCGGAGCCGAACTGCTTCTCCATGCCGAGCTGCTCGGTCTTCATCCCGATCGCGGGCGCGGCCAGGGCGAGCATCACTACGGTGCCGAGGACGGCGAAGAGTCCGGGCCTGGCGAGGACGGGCCGCAGCAGCGGGGCCGCGAGGGTGCCGCCGGTGCGGGCGCGCCTGCCCCGGCGGTGGAGCAGGGGGATCCGTCCGGCGTCGACGCGGTCGCCGAGCCAGGCGAGCAGGGCGGGCAGCACGGTCACGGAGCCGATGACGGCGATCAGTACGACGATGATGGTGGCGAGGGCGAACCCTTCGAAGAGCAGCATCCCGGAGAGGAACATCCCGGCCATCGCGAGCATCACGGTGATGCCTGAGACGAGTACGGCCCGGCCGCTGGTGGCGGCGGCGATCCGGAGCGCCGTCCCGGGGTCCCGGCCCGCGGCCCGCTCGTCGCGTTCCCGCCGCAGGTAGAAGAGGCAGTAGTCGACGCCGACGGCCAGGCCCATCAGGAACATCACCGAGTAGGTGGTCTGGAAGAGATGGAGCTGGTGGCTGGCGAGGGTGAGCAGTCCGAAGGCGGCGGCACAGGCGGTGAGCGCCAGGGCGACGGGGAGCAGCGCGGCGACGACCGTACCGAAGGCGACGAGCAGAATGCCGAGGGCGAGGGGTACGGCGGTGAACTCGGCCTTCTTGAAGTCGTCGGCGAGGAGGTCGTTGAGCCATTTGTCGGCGCTGGCCCGGCCGAACTGGTGGACCTCGACGCCCTCCCGGCCGTCGGCGGCGGCCCGGACCGCGTCGAGTACGGGTTCGACCCGGTCGCCCGCGGTTTCGGGGTCGCCCTTCATCTCGATCCGGACCAGGGCTTCCGTGCCGTCGGCCGAGGGGAGGGGCGGTTCGATCCGGGCGGTCTCGCCGGTGGCGGCGACGGACCGGGTCAGTTCGGTCGCGGTGGCCTTCCAGCCGCCCTCGGTCCGGCTGCTGATCAGGACGAGTTCACCGGCGGGGGCCGCGAGACCGGTGTCCTCCAGGATCTTCTCGGCCCGGGCGGAGTCACCGGCGCCGCCTTCGGACTCGGACATCTCGATCAGTCCTGCGGAGCCTCCGCCGACGGTGGCGAGGACGACGAAGAGCAGCCAGCCGATGACGGCGGTCTTGCGGTGGTGCGCGCTCCACATGCCGACGCGTGCGGCGAGATTCGGTCTCATGGTGCTGGTCCCCCTGGGTCGGATCGCGGGTTTCGGTTCGGGTCCGACGCTATGAACCGGGTACGGGGCGGCCCCAGCCGTCAGGGGCCCCTGTCCGGAGCCGTAGGGCGAGGTTCCGGGGGTGGTGCCGGCAACACCCCCCGGACGGGGGCCCGGACCAGTGCCGGGTCCGGCGGAGGGGCGGAGACTGGGGGTGCGACGATCGGCTGTCGCGGGGTCGGCGCGTTCCGTCGGCGGTCGCGGGGTCGGCGCCGGGCGGCTGCGGTATGACTGGCGGGGGTCGGCGTATGACTGGCGTACGGCTCATATGTATGACCGGCGGGCCGCGAACTGGACGAGGGGGAACGGGTCATGGGAACGACCGACAGGACATGGGCCGGGGCAAAAGCCGCGGGCCCGGGGTCCGGCGGGGAGCGAACGGCGCCCGGCGGCCGGGTGCGCGCGCTGCTGACGGCTCCGGCCCGGGGGCTGGCCCTGAGTCTGTACGCCCTGGTCGGCTCGGTCGCCCTGTTCGTCCTGGCCGTGGTCTCGATCGTGCTGATACCCGTGGGGGTGGGCGTGTTCGCCACCCCGCCCCTGCTTCGGCTCGTCCGGGCCCACGCGGGGCAGCGGCGGCTGCTGGCGGCCCGCTGGACGGGGATCCGGATCCCGGCCTCGTACCGCCCGTTCCCCCGCGATCTGCGGACCGGGGTCACGGGGCAGGTCGAGCGGTGCGCGCTGCTGTTGAAGGACGCGGCGACCTGGCGGGATCTGCTGTGGCTGCTGGTGGACATGACGGCGGGGGCGGTCATCGCCCTGCTCGCGTTCGGTCTCGCCGGACACGGGGTGTACGGGCTGCTGCTCGCCGGTGGCCTGTGGGTGCCGGTGACGGCGCTGGAGGAGCCCCACTGGTTCACCTTCGTACCGGTCGGCGGCTGGGGTACGGCCCTGCTCGCCGGGCTGGTCGGCGGCGGGCTGCTGACCGCGGGGCTCGCGTTCGGCCCGCAGCTGGTCCGGGCGCACTTCCTGGTGGTGGCGGCGGTCCTCACCCCGGACCGGCAGGAGCAGTTGGAGCGGCGGATCGACCGGCTGACGGAGACCCGGCACGACGCGCTGGACACGTCGGCGGCCGAGTTGCGCCGGATCGAGCGGGATCTGCACGACGGCGCCCAGGCCCGGCTGGTGGCGATGGGGATGGACCTGGGCGCGATCGAGGCGCTGGTCGAGAAGGATCCGGCGCGGGCGAAGCGGCTGATCGCCAAGGCCCGGGAGTCGTCGGCGGAGGCGCTGACGGAGCTGCGGGACCTGGTGCGCGGCATCCATCCGCCGGTACTCGCGGAACGGGGGCTGGGGGACGCGGTGAAGGCGCTGGCGCTGCGGCTGCCGGTACCGGCCGAGGTGGACGTGGAGCTGCCGGGCCGGATGGCGGCGCCGGTGGAGTCGGCGGCGTACTTCGCGGTCAGTGAGACGCTCACCAACGCGGTGAAGCACGCGGGCGCGCACCGGATCTGGGTGGACATCTCGTACGAGCGGGGCGCGCTGCGGATCGCGGTCACCGACGACGGCCGGGGCGGGGCGGTGATCGGCGCCGGATCGGGGCTGAGCGGGGTGGAGCGGCGGCTCGGTACATTCGACGGCGTCCTGGCCGTCAGCTCCCCCGCGGGCGGTCCCACCATGGTCACCATGGAGATTCCTTGCGCGTTGTCCTAGCCGAAGACCTGTTTCTGCTCCGCGACGGTCTGGTGAGGCTGCTGGAGGCGTACGACTTCGAGATCCTCGCGGCCGTCGAGACCGGTCCCGAGCTGAGCCGGGCGCTGGCCGAGCTGGAGCCGGACGTCGCGGTGGTCGACGTCCGGCTGCCGCCGTCGCACACCGACGAGGGGCTCCAGTGCGCGCTGGCGGCCCGGCGGGCCCGGCCGGGGCTGCCGGTCCTGGTGCTCTCCCAGCACGTGGAGCAGTTGTACGCGCGGGAGCTGCTGGCCGACGGGGTCGGCGGGGTCGGCTATCTGCTGAAGGACCGGGTCTTCGACGCGGACCAGTTCGTGGACGCGGTCCGGCGGGTGGCGCGGGGCGGTACGGCGATGGATCCGCAGGTGATCTCGCAACTGCTGTCGCGGCGGGCGCAGGACCGGCCGATGGGCGGACTCACCCCGAGGGAGCTGGAGGTGATGGAGCTGATGGCGCAGGGCCGGTCCAACGCGGCGATAGCGGCGCAGTTGGTGGTCACGGAGCGGGCGGTGGCCAAGCACACCTCCAATATCTTCGCGAAGCTGGGGCTTCCGGTCTCCGACGACGACAACCGGCGGGTGCTGGCGGTGCTGGCGTATCTGGACCGGGGCACCCGGAACTGACGCGGCGCGCCCGGCTTCCCCGCCGCCCCGGGGCAGCCGCCCGTGGGGAGTGGCGGCGGCAACTGAGGGTGCTCGTAGGGGCGCAGGAATAGCGGGCGGGTGGCGCGGTGGCGGCGGGGCGCGCCGCGGCCGGGTGCGGGGGCGGACAGCGGGTAACGTGCGCGGCGAAACCTCTGTGACACGGGTTACATCGTTTCGCGCCAAGGAGCCTGATGCTGGAGCTGTCGAGACGTACGGTTCTGGGTACCGCGGGAGCGATCGGCGCAAGCGCCGCCGTCGCCGGGCCCGCGGCCGCCGCCCCCCGTACGACCCCCACCGGCCGTCCGCCGCACCGCGTCGCACCCGCCGCAGCGCCCTCGGTCGCCGCAGCGCCCTCGGTCGCCGCAGCGCGGGCCGCGGTGCGGCGGCTGCTGCCCCGTCACGCCGATCAGTTCCGGCTCGCCCTGACCGACGGGCCGGAACGTTTCTCGGTGACCGGTGAGACCGGCCGGATCTCGGTCACCGGCACCTCGCCCGCGGTCGTACTGACCGGGGTCCACTGGTATCTCAAATATGTCTGCCGGGCCCATATCTCCTGGTCCGGGAGCCGGCTGGGGCTGCCGGAGAAGCTGCCCGCGCCCCGTGCGGCGCTGGAGCGGTCGGCGACCGTACCGCACCGGTTCGCGTACAACGACACCCACGACGGCTATACCGCGCCCTACGCGGACTGGGCCCGCTGGGAGCGGCTGATCGACGTCCTCGCCCTGCACGGCTGCAACGAGGTACTGGTCACCCCGGGCCAGGAGGCCGTCTACCAGCGGCTGCTGACGGACTTCGGCTACTCCGCCGCCGAGGCCAGGGCCTGGCTTCCGGCCCCCTCCCACCAGGCGTGGTGGCTGTTGCAGAACATGAGCGAGTACGGCGGCCCGGTCTCCGCCGAACTCCTCGCGGCCCGGGTCGAGCTGGGCCGCAGGATCGCCGACCGGCTGCGCGAACTGGGTATGCGGCCGGTGTTCCCCGGCTACTTCGGTACGGTCCCCGACGGTTTCGCCGCCCGCAATCCCGGTGCCCGGGTGATCCCCCAGGGGGTGTGGAACGGGCTGCGCCGCCCCGACTGGCTCGATCCGCGTACCCCGGTCTTCCCGAAGGCCGCCGCCGCGTTCTACCGGCACCAGCGCGCCCTGTTCGGGGCCTGCGACATGTTCAAGATGGATCTGCTGCACGAGGGCGGCAGCGCCGGGGACGTGCCCGTCGCGGACGCGGCGCGGGCCGTGGAGCGGGCGTTGCGCGCCGCGAGCCCGGCCGCGACCTGGGTGATCCTCGGCTGGCAGGCCAACCCCCGGCGGGCTCTGCTGGACGCGATCGACACCGGGCGGGTGCTCATCGTGGACGGGCTCTCCGATCTGGACACCACCACCGACCGGGAGGCCGAGTGGGGCGGTACGCCGTACGCCTTCGGCACCATCCCCAACTTCGGCGGCCGGACCACGATCGGCGCCAACACCGACCGCTGGACGGCCCGGTTCACCGCGTGGCGGGACCGGCCGGGCAGCGCGCTGGTGGGCACCGCGTACATGCCGGAGGCGGCCGAGCGGGATCCGGCGGCCCTCGAACTCTTCTCGGAGCTGGCGTGGCGGCGGGAGAAGATCGACCGGGACGCCTGGTTCCGGGAGTACGCGCGGATCCGCTACGGGGCCGCCGACCCGGCGGCCGAGGCGGCGTTCGGCGCGCTGGCGGCCACCGCGTACAAGCTGACCAGTACGGACGGCCGGCCGCACGACTCGCACTTCCTGCGTCGGCCGAGTCTGACGTCGGCCATCGGGACGGCGTTCGACCCGGCGGGCTTCGACCGGGCCTTCGCGAAGCTGCTGGAGACGGGTGCGGGGCTGCGGGGCTCCGACACCTACCGGCACGATGTGACCGAGTTGGCGCGGCAGGCGCTGGCGAATCGTTCGCGCACCCTCCAGTTCGCGTTGCGGGCCGCCCACGCGAGCCGTGACGTGACCGCGTTCCGGGGGGTCGCGGCGGTCTGGCTGCGGCTGATGAGACTCGCCGACACCATGGCGGGCTGTCACCGTTCCTTCCTGCTCGGCCCGTGGCTGGAGGACGCCAAACGGCTGGCGACCAGCCCCGCGGAGGCGGCGGTGCTGGAGCGGACCGCCCGGACGCTGATCACCACCTGGGCGGACCGGTCGGCCGCCGACGCGCTCTCCAACTACGCCAACCGCGACTGGAACGGGCTGATCGCCGATGTCCACATCCCCCAGTGGGAGGCGTTCCTGACCGAGGCCGGGGACGCCCTGGCGGCCGGGCGGGCCCGGAAGACCTTCGACTGGTACCCGGCCGAGAAGGCGTGGACCGAGGGCCGCGGGGCCTATCCGACCGCGCCGACCGGGGACGCGTACCGGACCGCCGTCCGGGTCCGGGACGCGCTGGCCGCCGCGCCTTACCAGGGGGTGACGACGGTGACGACGGACCCGCCCGCCTTCCGGCCCGGCGGCACGGGACGGCTCACCGCCGTCTTCCGCAATCTCAGCGGGCTCGCGGCCACCGGCAAGGTCGAACTGACCCTCACCGGCGCCGGACTGTCGCCCGGCGCGCCCGCCGCCCGGACCCTGGCCGGGGTCGCCGCGGGCTCGACGGGCTCGGTGTCCTGGCCGGTCACGGCCCCGGACGAGCCGCTGACCGAGCCGCTGCGGGCGCTGCCGTACCGGCTGAAGGTGCGGTACGGGCCCGCGGGCGGGGAGACCGTTTCGGTGACCCAGAAGGGCGAGGCGCACATGGCGGCGCCGCTCGCCGCGGGCTGGCGTACCCACAGCAACAACGCGGCCGTCTTCGGCCAGCTGGGCGACCGGTTCGCGGTCAACGGCGGCGGGACGGACCTGTGGCGGGGGACCGCGCACTTCGGTACGGCCTACCGGGCGGGGGTCTTCCGGCCCGGTTCGGTCGCGGTGGTCCGGGTCGACGCGCAGGCCGCCACCAGCGGCTGGGCCCGGGCCGGGATCATCGCCGGAAACGGCCTCGACCGGGCGGGGGCGCCCGGATTCGTCAATCTGGCGGTCACCCCGGGCCAGGGCGTGGTGCTCTCGTACGACTCCAACGGCGACGGCACCCTCGACACCTACCGGCGGATCACCGGCGTCAAGGCACCGGTCCTGCTGCGGCTGACCCGGGGCACGGGCGCCGCCTACACCGGGGAGTTGTCGGCCGACGAGGGCGCGACCTGGCGGACGATCGCCACGGTGACCGCGCCCGGGGCGGCGTACGGCCAGGACGTCGGTTTCTTCATGACGGCCATGAACGGCGGCAGCGGGGCGCGCGGGACCGTACGGTTCAGCGGCTGGTCGCTGCGGTAGGACCGGCACCCGGTCATACCGGCGGGGCGCAGTCGTACCGGTGCGGCCCGGTCGTACCGGCGGCGCGCGGTCATACCGGTGAAGTCCGGTCGTACCAGCGGGGTTCCAGTCATACCGGTGCGGCCCGGTCGTACCGGCCGGGCCGCCGGTGTTCGACCTCTAGAACAGATGAACGCACCGCCATGGGTACGCTGGTGGTCATGACGACCGGGGTGCGGCGCAGAATGGGCGTCGAGGAGCGCAGGCAGCAGTTGATCGGCGTGGCGCTGGAACTCTTCAGCGCCCGCTCGCCCGACGAGGTCTCCATCGACGAGATCGCCTCCGCCGCCGGGATCTCCCGGCCGCTCGTCTACCACTACTTCCCCGGCAAACAGAGCCTGTACGAAGCCGCGCTGCGCCGGGCCGCCGACGATCTGGCGCGCCGGTTCGAGGAGCCGCACGAAGGGCCGCTGGGCGCCCGGCTGCTACGGGTGATGCGCCGCTACTTCGATTTCGTGGACGAGCACGGCCCGGGGTTCTCGGCCCTGATGCGCGGTGGGCCCGCGGTCGGTTCGACCAGGGCCAAGGCGATGATCGACGAGGTGCGCCAGGCCGCGTACGAGCAGATCCTGTCCCATCTCGGGATCGCCGAACCGCCGGTACGGCTGGCGCTGGTGATCCGGTCCTGGGTGTCGCTGGCCGAGTCGACGGCCCTCCAGTGGCTGGACGGGCGGCGGATCCCGCGCGGTGAGCTGGAGGTTCAGCTCGTCCATGACTTCGCGGCGCTGTGCGCGGTGAGCGCGGCCTTCGACGACGAGATGGCGGCCCTGGTCGGCGGGGTGCTCACGGACGAGCCCGCGGACGGGCCGTTCGGGCAGTTGCTGGTACGGCTGACGCGGCTGGCGCCCTCGGCACCATCGGCACCGGGCAAGCGTCCCGAGTCGCTTCCGAACCCGGCCCCGAACCTTCGTACCGGCCCGGCTCCGGATCCGCTCCCGGCCCCGGCCGGAGCCGTACCACCGCCCCGATAGCCGGTCCGGTCACCACCGGCACCACGACGACCGCCCGGCGTCCTGGTGCGAGGCGGCGTACCCGTACACCCGTCGCCGTACCCCCGCCCGCCTGCCCGCCCGGCCGCCGCGAGCGGTCGCGGTCCCGCACGGCCGGTTCCAGGCCCTCCCCATGAGTTCCCCCGGGCTCCCACCGGCTTCCCGCCGGGCGTTTTCGCGAGCTCCCGCGCGCCCGGACCGTATCCACGCCGGGACGATGCGCGTTGACCATCGGCGTACGGGGCAGAACCTCCCCGGTACCTGCCGCACATCGGCCGACATCCCCATAGATCACCACAGTTCACAGTTGACACCGCTGATAACTGTTTCCATAGATTTCAGAGGGAACGTACATGACCCAGGAGCTTGCTCCCATCCGTCGCGACCACTCCCCCGCCGTCTCCTCCGACTGGTGGCGGGACGCCGTCATCTACCAGGTGTACGTACGCTCGTTCGCCGACAGCGACGGTGACGGCATCGGCGATCTGCGGGGCGTCCGCGACCGGCTCCCCCATCTCGCCGGGCTCGGTGTCGACGCCGTCTGGCTCACCCCCTTCTACGCGTCGCCGCAGGCCGACGGCGGCTACGACGTGGCGGACTACCGGGCCGTTGATCCCCTCTTCGGCGTTCTCGCCGACGCCGACGACCTGGTCCGCGAGGCCCACCGGCTGGGGCTGCGGGTGATCGTCGACATCGTCCCCAACCACACTTCCGACCGGCACCCCTGGTTCCGGGCGGCCCTCGACGGCGGCCCCGACGCCCCCGAACGGGCGCTCTACCACTTCCGGCCGGGGCGCGGCCCGGACGGCGCGCTGCCGCCCAACGACTGGGAGTCGGTCTTCGGCGGCCCGGCGTGGACCAGGACCGGCGACGGCGCCTGGTACCTCCACCTCTTCGCCCCCGAGCAGCCCGATCTCAACTGGGAGCAGCCGGCCGTCCGCGAGGAGTTCGACTCCGTCTTCCGCTTCTGGCTCGACCTCGGTGTCGACGGCTTCCGGATCGATGTCGCCCACGGCATGGTCAAGGCCGCCGGGCTGCCGGACATCGGGCTGCGGGAACAGGCGAAGCTGATCGGCGCGCAGGTGCTCCCCTTCTTCGACCAGGACGGTGTGCACGAGATCCACCGCGCCTGGCGGCGGCTGCTCGACGGCTACGACGGGCAGCGGATCGGGGTCGCCGAGGCATGGGCGCCGACCGCGGAACGGCTGGCGCTCTACGTCCGCCCCGACGAACTGCACCAGGCGTTCAACTTCCAGTTCCTCACCTGCGCCTGGGACGCCGGGGCGATGCGCCGGGTCATCGACGGTTCCCTGGCGGCCACCGGGTCGGTGGGCGCCCCGACGACCTGGGTGCTCTCCAACCACGACGTGGTCCGGCACACCACCCGCTACGGCGGCGGGGAGCGGGGGCTGCGCCGGGCCAGGGCCGCCGCGCTGCTCACGCTGGCGCTGCCCGGCTCGGCCTATCTGTACCAGGGCGAGGAGCTGGGGCTGCCGGAGGTCACCGAGCTGCCCGACGCGGTCCGTCAGGACCCGGCCTTCTTCCGGGGCGACGGCCAGGACGGGCTCCGCGACGGCTGCCGGGTGCCGATCCCCTGGTCGGGGACGAGCCCGCCGTACGGCTTCGGACCCGGCGGCAGCTGGCTGCCGCAGCCCCCGGCATGGGCGGGACTCTCGGTGGCCGCCCAGACCGGGGACCCCCGGTCGACGCTGGAGCTGTACCGCTCGGCGCTGGCGCTCCGCAAGGAGCTGCCCGGCCTCGGCGACGGCGGCGCCCTGGAGTGGCTGGCGGCCCCGGCCGGGGTGCTGGCCTTCGCCAGGCCGGGGGTGGTCTGCACCCTGAACACCCTGGACACGGAGGCGGAGCTGCCGGTCCCGGGCCGTCCGCTGCTCTCGTCGGCGGCCCTGGAGTTCGGCGGGGGTACGGTCAGGATCCCGGGCGCGGCCTGTGTCTGGTGGGCGGTCTGAGACGGGTCCGGCACTCCCCGTACCCGCCGGAGGGCGGCCGGGTCGTGGCCCCGGTACCGCCGGGGACGTACTCCGGGTACCCGCCCCGACCCGTCCCCACCCCGTCGGGTTCCGCCGGGTTCCGCCGGTTCCGCTGCGGCCGCGTACAGTGGTTCCGTCTGCCTGCCCGGGCTGGTGGTACACGGCTCGACGGCCTCCCCTGAGGGGGCGGCGGACATTCCTGACCAGGGCGATCCCCGAGAGGATCCCGGCCCCGGTGTCGTCCGCAGGGTGGAGAGTGTGCGCCCCGAACGGGACCGAGGGATGATCGGTCGGTGGGCGTGTATCTGGCAGACTCTCGTCCCATGGGTGAAACGACCGTGAAGACCATTGAAGGCCGGACCACCGGCACGTCACCCATGACGACCGACGAGTCCACCGAGGCGCGAGAAGCGGCCGGGGCCGCCGAGGCGCCGCGTTCGCGGTTCGCCCGGTTCAAGGAGCTGCGCTCACCCCGCCGCCCGCGGATATGGTTCGAGATCCTGCTGATCGCGGTGAGTTACTGGACGTACTCGCTGATCCGCAACGCCGTGCCGGAGCAGAAGGCGAAGGCGCTGGAGAACGCGGACTGGATCCTGAGCGCCGAGCGGGCCCTTGGCCTCGACTTCGAGCATGCGGTCAACCATGCGGTGAACTCCGTGACATGGCTGATCGTGACGATGAACTATTACTACGCCACGCTGCACTTCATCGTGACCATCGGCGTCCTGGTGTGGCTCTACCGCAGGCATCCGGGGCGGTACGCGGCGGCCCGGCTGGTGCTCTTCGCCACCACCGCCGTCGCCCTGGTCGGTTACTATCTGTATCCGCTCGCTCCCCCTCGGCTGATGGAGGGGCAGGGCTATATCGACACCGTCCTGGTCCACGAGACCTGGGGTTCGATGGCCTCGGGCGATCTGAAGAACATGTCGAACCAGTACGCGGCGATGCCGTCGATGCATATCGGCTGGTCGCTCTGGTGCGGGCTGATCATCTTCATGGTGGCCAAGGCGCCCTGGGCGAAGATCCTCGGGCTGCTCTATCCGGCCCTGACGCTGGTGGTGATCGTGGCGACCGCCAACCACTTCTGGCTGGACGCGGTGGGCGGGGTGCTCTGTCTGGGGTTCGGCTTCCTGCTGTCGTACCTCTGGTACGGATCGCTGCCGCACCGACTGCCGAAGGTGCCGGTACGCGAGCCGGAGCCGCGCCGCAGGATATGGCCCGTACGAACGTAATCCACCGGCGCCACGCGCCCGAGCTGCCATCACGGCGGGGCCGGACCCCATCCAGGGGTCCGGCCCCGCCGTCGTCGTATGCCCATCCCCTCCCCGCCCGGCCCCGCACCACCACCGGCTTCCCGGGCTCCGGCGGAATGCCCTTGCGCAACCACTACAGATGGAGCACTATGAATGAAGTGGTTCGGACGTCAGAGCGATCCGGACCCCGGGCGCCGCCTTGCCGGCGGCCGCCCTTCACAGTCATCCGACGAAAGGCACGCGCTTGCGCAAGCTCACCTACTTCATCGCCTGCTCCATCGACGGCTTCATCGGCGACCCCTCGGGCGACGCGAGCGCGATGATGAAGTACGTGGACGAGGAGGTACTCGCCCATCTCACCGGCGACTACCCCGAGACGATCTCCGCCGAGGGACGGCGGCTGCTCGGCTTCGACGCCCCGAACAAGCGGTACGACACCGTGATCCAGGGCCGGGGCAGCTATCAGCTCGGCCTCGACGCGGGGCTGCCCAGCCCGTACGGGCATATGCGGGAGTACGTCGTCACCCGCACCCTCACCGAATCGCCGCACCCCAATGTGGAGCTGATCGGCGCCGACCCGGTCGGCCGGATCCGCGAGCTGAAGGCCGAGGAGAGCGGTCTCGGCATCTGGCTCTGCGGCGGTTCGAAGATCGCCGGGGAGCTGATCGACGAGATCGACGAGCTGGTGATCAAGACCTATCCGATCGTCTACGGCTCGGGGATGCCGATGTTCGGGTCGGGGGCCTCCCTCACCGACTTCGCGCTGGACGAGGTCCGTACCTTCGGCAACGGGGTGCTGGTGCGGACGTACCACCGCGTCCGGTGAACCGCGGCCGAACGCCGCCGCCGGTGACCGTCCGCGCCTGCCCGGCGGGCGCGGACGTACCGGCGGCGGGGTACGGGAGGCTGCGCCTCAGCGGCTCGGGGCACCGGTCCGCTCCTGGCCGGGACCGGGGCCGAACCCGGTCCCGGCGACCGGACCGGGCCCCGACTCCGGGCCCTTCGGCGCGGCCGGGTCCGGTTCCGTCGTGCCGTCCGGGTGCGGCGGCTCCGTCGCGGCCGGGATCCCCCGGCCCGCCGCGCCGACCCGCCGCAACGCGGTCGCGGCGGCCACGGCGGTGACCACGGCCAGGGCGGCACAGACCACGGCGACCACGTTCAGCCCGCCGGTGTACGCCTCCCGGGCCGCCGCCACGACCTGGTCGCCCAGCCCGCCGGGCAGCTGTCCGGCCACCGTCAACGCGCCCTCGATCCCACCGCGTACGGTCTCCGACTGCTCGGCCGTCAGCCCGTCGGGCACCTCGACCCAGGCGGTGTAGAGCGCACCGCCGAGACTGCCGAAGGCCGCCAGACCGAAGGAGACCCCGAACTCACCGCTGGTCTCCCCCAGCGACGCGGCCGATCCGCTCTTCTCCGGCGGGGCCGAGCCGACCACCAGATCGGTCCCCAGGGCGCCGATCGGCCCCGTACCGAAGAAGCTGATCACGAAGCCGGTGACCAGCAGCGGCAGTCCACCGGCCGGATCGACGAACGCGATCACCAGATAGCCGGTGGCGGTGAGGCCGAGGCCGCCGCCGATGACGGCGCCCATCGGCAGCCGCCGGGTCAGGGTGGGCGCGAGGGTCGCGGCGACCACGGACGCCAGCGCCGACGGCACCATCCACGCCCCGGCCTCGAACGGCGAAAGCCCCTCCACCATCTGGAGATAGCCGGTGATGAAGAGATACATACCGCCCATCCCGGCCATCGTGAGCAGCAGGATCAGCAGCCAGGACGCCAAGACGGCGTGCCGGAAGAGCCCCAGGTCGAGCAGGGGATGGCTGAGCCGGCGCTGGCGGGCGACGAAGAGCGCGCCGACCGCCAACCCGGCGGCCGTCGCGAGCAGGGGTCCCGGCTCCCAGCCCGCCCGGGCGATCTCCTTCAGTCCGTAGATCACCGGCAGGATCGCGCCGAGGGAGAGCAGCACGCTCGGCAGATCCATCCGGCCGCCGTCCGGTGCCTTGTACTCCGGCAGTACGAGTGGGGCGGTGACCAGCAGGACCAGCATCACGGGGACGCCGAGGACGAAGACCGAGCCCCACCAGAAGTACTCCAGCAGCACTCCGCCGACGACCGGTCCGAGCGCCGTACCGCCCATGAAGCAGCTGGCCCAGACGGCGATGGCGCGGCCCCGCTGGTGCGGATCGCGGAACATGTTGCCGATCAGCGCCAGGGTGGACGGCATCAGGGTCGCGGCGGCGACACCGAGCAGGGCGCGGGTGGCGATCAGCATCTCGGCACTGGTCGAGAAGGCGGCCAGCAGGGACGCGGCACCGACGGCGACGGCCCCGGCCATCAGCAGCTTCCGGCGGCCGATCCGGTCGCCGAGGGTGCCCATGGTGACCAGGAAGCCCGCCATCATGAACCCGTAGATGTCCATGATCCACAGGGTTTGGGTGCCGGTCGGGGCGAGGGATTCGGCGAGATGCGGCAGCGCCAGGAAGAGGACGCTCTGGTCGAGGGCGAGCAGCAGGGTGGGCAGGGCGAGTACGGCGAGCCCGGCCCACTCCCTGGCTCCGGCCTTCGGGGGCGCCGTACCCGGGGCCGGATCGGGTGTCGGGGTCGAGGACATGGTCTTCCTTCCGATGAGGTCGTCGGCGGAGCCCCAGCGTGTGCGGCGGTGCTCTCGGTTCTCTCCCGGTCGTCTCTCGGCGGCTCCCGCCGAACTCCGGGTCCCGGTCCCGATCCGGGTCCCGATCCCGGTCGGGCGGGCGGAGGCGTACGACTCGGTGACCAGGTCGAAGGTCCGATGCGGGGCCCGCGGGGCCCGGTTAGCGTGAGGGCATGTTCTTCGGAGTGCTCGGCCCGCTGACCGTCCGGACGTCCAACGGGCGGGCGGTACGGGTGCCCGAGCCGAAGGTGCGGGGACTGCTCGCGGCCCTGCTGGTCCACCGGGGGCGGCCGGTCTCCGCCGACCGGCTGGTGGCCGACGTCTGGGGCGGTCGGCCGCCCGGCAATCCGGCCGCCGCGCTCCAGAACAAGGTCTGGCAGCTGCGCCGCGCGCTGGAGGCCGCCGAGCCCGGCGGCCGGGAACTCGTGGTCTCCCGCGCCCCGGGGTACGAACTGCTGACCGGCGGCGGGTCCGTGGACGCGGACCGTTTCACGGAGCTGACGGCCCGGGCCCGGGCGGCGGCCGGGCCGGGGGACCGTGCCGCGCTCTTCGCCGAGGCGCTGACGCTCTGGCGCGGTCCGGCCTTCGCCGACTTCGCCGACGAGGAGTTCGTCCGGGCCGATGCCGTACGTCTGGCCGAACAGCGGCTCACGGTACTGGAGGAGCAGGCGGAGACCCGGCTCGAACTGGGCGAACACGCCCTGGTCGCCGATGATCTCGGTGAGCTGGTGGCCCTTCATCCGCTGCGGGAGCGGCTGCGTACGGCGCATGTCCGGGCCCTGTATCTGGCCGGGCGGCAGGACGCGGCGCTGAACAGCTATACCGAGCTGAGGCGGCGGCTCGCCGACGAGCTGGGGGTGGATCCGGGTCCCGAACTGGCCGCCCTGCACCGGGCCGTGCTCGCCCAGGACCCGGCGCTGGCCGCCGTACCGGCGCCCGCGACGACCTCGGCCAGGCCGCCGTCGAACCTGCCCCGCGCGCTGACCGGGCTGATCGGCCGGGACGGCGACGTCACGGAGCTGCGGACGGCCCTGACCCGGCATCGGCTGGTGACCCTGACGGGTCCGGGCGGGGTGGGCAAGACCCGGCTGGCGCTGGCGGTGGCGGCCGGTCTGGAGGCCGTGTTCCCGGGCGGCGTACGGCTGGTGGAGCTGGCGGCGCTGGCCCCGGCGGCGGATCCCGGGGACACCGCCCCGGCCGAACTGGTCGCCGGGGTGCTCGGGGTACGGGACGACGTCGTCACGGCGGCGGGCGACGGCTCACCGGGGCCGCCGTCGGCGGCGGACCGGATCGCGACGGCGCTGGGCGGCCGTCCGGCGCTGCTGGTCCTCGACAATGTCGAGCATGTGGTGGAGCCGGTCGCGGCACTGGTGGCGGAGTTGCTGCCGGTGGCGCCGGGGCTGACGGTGCTGGCCACCGGGCAGTCGCCGCTACGGGTCGCCGGGGAGTGGCTGCGCGAGGTGGCGCCGCTGGCCGGGGCGGACGCGGCGGCCCTGTTCACGGAGCGGGCCCGGGCGGCGGCGGCCCGGCCGGTGATCGGCCCGGCCGACGCGGAGGCGGTGGCGGCGATCTGCCGTCGGCTCGACGGTCTGCCGCTGGCCCTGGAGATGGCCGCGACCCGGGTCCGGGTCCTGGGTCCGGCCGAGTTGGCCGCCCGGCTGGACGACCGCTTCCATGTCCTCGGTCCGGGGGTACGGGGCGCGCCCGCCCGGCAGCGCACCCTGCGGTCGGTTCTCGACTGGAGCTGGGAGCTGCTCGGGGAGCCGGAGCGCGCGGTGCTGCGGCGGCTCGCGGTCCATGCCGACGGCTGCGCACTGGCGGCGGCGGAGGCCGTCTGCCCGGGTGACGGTGTGGCGCGGCCGGAGGTGCCGGAGCTGCTGGCCCGGCTGGTGGAGGCGTCGCTGGTGGTGGTCGCTGACACCCCGGACGGGCCCCGGTACCGGCTGTTGGAGTCGGTCTCCGCGTACGGTCTGGACCGGCTGCGGGACCACGGCGAGCTGACCGGTGCGCGGATCGGGCACCGGGACTACTACACGGCGTTCGCCGAGCGGGCGGAGCCTCATTTGCGGGGGCACGGCCAGCGGCAGTGGCTGCGGCTGCTCGACGCCGAGCGGGCGAATCTCCGTACGGCCCTGGACGGTGCCGAGCGGGACGGCGACGCGGACCGGGCGCTCCGGCTGGTCAACGCCCTGACCTGGTACTGGCGGTTGCGCGGCCGGTACGCGGAGGCGGCCCGTCGGCTGGAGCGGGCCCTGGCGGTCGCGGCGGCGACGGGGTACGGATCGGCCCCGGCGGACCCGGGCCCGGCGGCGGCCGTGCGGGCGGTGGTACGGAACGCGTCGCCGTACGGCGCTCCGGCCACGGATTCCGTTGTCCGCCTCCCAGGGGCGGCACTCGCGGATTCCGTAGCGGGGCACTATGGACGGGCCGCTGCGGATTCCGCTCCCGGCGGGTCCGGGACGGGCGGCGGCCCCGCCGGGAGCGGCCCGGTCGCCGGGGGGACGGCTTCGGTCCCCCTGGGGCCGGAGCGGCGGCGGGCGATCGCGGCGGCGGCGGCGCGGCTGGGCGGGATGCGGCTGGCCCTGGCCGGTACGGCGGACCCGGAGGCGGAGTACCGCGCGGCGCTGTCGGCGTACGACGGCGTACCGGACCCGGCCGGACTGGCCTGGGCGCGCTGGTTCCTGGGCTCCCATCTGTACGGCGTCGGGGACCCGGGCCCCGGCCGTGAGCTGGCCCGGGCCGCGCTGGCCGGGTTCCGGGGGCTGGGCGACACCTGGGGTACGGCGGCGGCGCTGGCGAGTCTGGCGTTCCAGGCGAAGCTGCGGGGCGACTTCACGGCGGTCCGCGACCTGGGTGAGCGGAGTCTCGCGCTCTTCGGCGAGCTGGGCGACGGCTGGGGGCGGCTCCAGGCGCTGGTGGCGCTCCAGACCAGGGCGGAGGCGCTGGGCGAGTACGCGGACGCGGCCCGGCTCCACCGGGACGGGCTGCGGACGGCGGAGGAGCTGGGGCTCTGGCCCGATGTGTCGTTCCAGCTCTCCGGGCTCGGCCGGATCGCCCTGCTGACCGGGGATCTGCCCCGCTGCCGTGAACTGCACGAACGGGCCCGGCGGCTGGCCGTGGAGCAGGGCGATGTCTTCGGGGAGCAGTACGCGGAGATAGGGCTGGCGCTGGGCGCCCGGCGCGAGGGGCGGCTCGGGGACGCCGAGGAGCATCTGCGGTCCGTGGTCCGGCTGCACGGCGAGATGGGGTACGAGCCGGAGGTGCCGCCGCTGGTCCTGGCGGAGCTGGGCTTCGTGGCCGAGGCCCGGGGGCTGGCCGGGGAGGCGCTGCGGCTCCAGTCGGAGGGCTTGGCGGTGGCGCGTACCGGGGGCGATCCCCGGGCGGTGGCCCTGGCCCTGGAAGGGCTGGCGGCGGCCCGGCTGCTGTCGGGCGACGCCGCGCGGGCGGCGGCGCTGCTGGGCGCGGCGGCGGCGCTCCGGGAGTCGGTGGGCGTACCGCTGCCGTCGGGTGAGCGGGGCGATGTGGCCCGGGTGGAGGCGGGTGCCCGGGCGGAGCTGGGCGGGCCGGGCTACGAGCGGGAGTTCGCCCGGGGCCGTACGACGCCTCCGGCGGACCGGGGCGGAGCGATGGCGGTGCCGTCCGGGCTCGTGGTCGCCCCGGTGGAGACGATCGCCGAGGCGGGTTAGGGCCTCTCGCCGGTCATCCCAGCGGCCGGTCATCCGTCCGTCCGAGGGCCGGGGGTGCGCCGACCGCCTCCGCAGGGGGGCGCGGAGGACGGCCGTCCGTGCGTACGGGAGATCGCGCGGGGGTCGCGCGGGGTCAGCGCCGGACCCAGAGCTCCCACACACCGGGCTTGTAGGGGAAGGGATCACAGCGGTAGATCACACCCCACTTGTGGGCGCCCGCCTGGCCTGCGGTGTTGCAGGAAAGCAAGCTGGAGTGGTGGCTGTCGACGTACCACACGAAAGTCGCGGACGAGGTGGGGGCGGTGGAGAGGACGAGACCGAAGGACGCGGCAACGGTCGCCAAAGCGAGTCCGAGACGTTTCACCATGGACGCAACTCCTCTGTTCGAGTACAGAAGTGACGTTTCCCCCGGGGAAGGGCTCAGTGCGGGAAGCAACGTAACCGTGTCACCAGGGACCGCACAAGAGGTCTACACCAGTAGACTTCCACCCTTCTTCGGATCAGATGTGAAGCCGACCCGCCGCTCTGGGCCGTCGGTGGCGTATCCACGCCAGAAACTTTCCTGTTCGAATTCCGGATGGGTAGGTTCTCTCAGGGGACGGAAAACGCACCTATCCGGACGATGCTGTCCGGCTTCCGGAATTGAGAGAATTCGATGCCAAATACACGCGAAGACGCCGGACGCTCCGTGGTGGACGAGTATCTCGCCAACAACGTCAGATACGCGGCCTCGTTCGGCGGCCCGCACGCCCTGCCGCCGGCCCGCCGCCTGGCGGTCGTGGCCTGCATGGACGCCCGGCTGGACATCTTCGCGATCCTGGGCCTCAAGGAGGGCGACGCCCATATCGTGCGGAACGGGGGCGGTGCGGTGACGGAGGACGCCATTCGGTCCCTGGTGATCAGCCAGCGGCTGCTCGGCACCCGCAGGATCATGCTGATCCATCACACCGACTGCGGAATGCAGACCTTCAAAGACGATGAATTCAAAGCCGAGCTGGCGGCCGACACGGGAATCCGTCCGCCGTGGTCACCGGAGTCCTTCGCCGATCTGGACGACGACGTCCGCCAGTCGATCCGCCGGATCGAAGCGGATCCCTTCATTCCGCACAAGCACTCCATCCGGGGCTTTGTCTTCGACGTTCACACGGGGCGCCTGAGAGAGGTGAGCTATCCGAAGTAATCGAGCCGGATGAGAGGAGAGTTACGGAAGTGGCGGACGAGGCGAAGGAATTCGATAAACCCTTCAGCCGCCACCCGCCCCGGCCGCGACTCCCCCTTCACCCGTCAGCCGGTGTGGAGCACCCGGAAGCGTCCCGGTTCGGCCGGATCCCGGTCGGCGACCTGGATCGGGGACCAGGCCCACTGCCAGATGCCGAGCCCCGGCGGGCGGGAGAAGCGGATCCGCCCCCGGGTGCCCTCGGTCTCGACCTCCGGCCAGCCCCCGGCGATCCGCGCCCGGTCGGTGCCCCGGGTCCGCAGCAGTTCGGCGAGGACCGCGATCGTGTCGTACCCCTCGAAGGCGACGAAGGAGGGCGACTCGCCCAGCCGTTCGGCAAGGACGGCCCCGACGCGTACGCCGAGGGGCCCCAGCCGTTCCGGGAGATAGCGGAGGAACGGGATCGCGGCGCCGTCGTCACCCAGCAGCTCCGCCCATTCGGCGAACTCGGGCTGTCCGGCGGGGGCGCCGATCAGCAGCCCGGCGAGCCTCGGATCGCGGCGGACGGCGGTGACGATCTCCACGGCCGGGTCGGGATGGCCGACGAGCAGCAGCAGCGCCGTGACGCCGCTGTCGGCGAGTTCGTCGCAGAGGGCCCCGGGGGTGCGGGGGTCCGGGCCGAGTTCGGTGACCGTACCGCCGTGGGCCGCGAAGTGGTCCCGCAGCACCTGGGTCCCGGTCGCCCAGTAGACGCTCGGCATGGTCACGACGGCAATCCGCCGATGACCGGCGCCGAGCAGGAAGTCCCCGTAGATCCGCCAGCCCCGGGACTGTGCCGGGGCGAGGCGCGCGATCCCTTCGGCCGGTCGGTCGGTGAGCGTGTCGAGCACCGCCGACGAGCAGAGATACGGCACACCGACGGCATCGGCCCTGGTGGCGACGGTCCGGGCGACGACGCTGTGGTACTCCCCCGCCAGGGCGGCCACCCCCAGCCCGGCGAGTTCGTCCACGGCGGCCCCGGCGCGGACGGGATCGGCCGCGGTGTCGCGGACGACCAGCTCCAACGGTCTGCCGTCGATCCCCCCGCCCTCGTTGACCTCGTGGACGCCGAACTCCAGCCCGGCGAGCAGTTGCCGCCCGGCCGTCACCCAGCCGGGCCGGGTCAGGGGAACGAGGGCGCCGATCCGTACGGACGGCGATGGCTGCATGGTTGTATCGGTCATACGCGGACGTCTCCCGGGTGGCGATGCGGTCAGGGTTCACCCGGAGCGTCGGCGGCCGGGGCGGGCCGGGCCGGGCGCTCCGGCGAATCATGCCGGTCATTGCATCCACCACCGTCCTGGTGGGCAACCGAATATGCCTCCCGGGCGCGTCGGCGACACCCCGAGGGGCCGTTCCCCGTCCGGTCCGGCCGGGGAACGGCCCGGGTCGTGGCCGCCCGGTCAGTCCCGGCGCAGCGCGTGGAGTTCGGCCCACTCCCCGGCGGTGAGGTGCTTCGGCAGGGCGTCGGCCGGGACACGGTGGTGCCGCAGCCACCCCTCGACGGTCCGCCGGGGCAGTTCGGGTACGGCGTGGCCGACGATCCGGGCCAGTCCCCGCCCCCGCCCGTTGAACACCCGGGCGACCAGGTCCTGATAGGCCGCCCGGTCGTGCTCGGCGACCAGGGGGCGTGGGCGCCGGGCCATGGTGAGCAGGCCCCCGTCGACGTTCGGCCGGGGCCGGAACGCGGCCGCGGGCACCCGGCCGACGAGCCCGAACTCGTACCAGGGCCACCACTGCGCGGTCATCAGGGTGGCCCCGCCGACCCCGGCCCGGCGCCGGGCGACCTCCCACTGCACCAGCAGGACGGCATCGGTCCACCCCGGGGACCGCAGAATCCGGCGGAGCATCGCGGTCGTCGCGTGGAAGGGCAGATTGCCGACGACGACATGCGGGGCGGAGGACTGCCGACGGCGGAGGAAGTCCCCCGTGACCACGGTGGTCGCGGGGCCGGTTCGGCGGCGCAGCCGGTCGGCCCGGCGGCCGTCGATCTCCACGGCGGTCAGTTCGCGCCCCAGCCCCTGGAGCGGCAGGGTGAGGGCGCCGTCCCCCGGCCCGATCTCCAGGATCGGCCCGCGGGTGCGGTCCACGAGACGGACGAAGGTGTCGATCACGGCCCGGTCGACGAGGAAGTTCTGGCCCAGTTCATGACGACCCGGCCGGTGGTGCGAGTGCAAGGAAAGTGTCTCCGCGGCTTCGAGGGAGCCGGGCGCCACGAGATGACCGCCCGGCGCGTACGCGCTGAAGCGGCGAAAAACCTGCGAACAGGAGGGAATCCGCCGCTAGGAGCGGCGGATACGGGTCAGAGCGGCGGTCCCCGCTGCGATTCCACACATGCCGGGGACGCTACCCGGGGACGCGGCAGGGCACCAACCGGTTTTTCCCGGCGGGAAGCCCGGCGCGAAGTCCCGTCCGCGCGGATCTACGGCGTGTAGCGCTCCCGGGCCTCGTTGATCTCCGCCTCGTGGCGTACCGCCCAGTCCGCGAGCGCCGACAGCGGCTCCAGGAGCGTACGGCCCAGTGGGGTCAGGCTGTACTCCACCCCGGGCGGCACGGTCGGCCGGACATCCCGCCGGACCAGCCCGTCGGCCTCCAGACCGCGCAGGGTGCGGGTCAGCATGCGCTGGCTGATGCCCTCCACGGACCGGTGCAGTTCGTTGTACCGGTAGGGACGCCCGCCGAGCAGGATCACCAGCAACATGCTCCATTTGTCGCCCACCCGCCGGAAGACGTCCCCGACCGGGCACGCGGCCAGTTCGCCGGCGGGCACCGGCTGAGGGAGTTCATGGGCGAGCACCGAAGGAACACCAGTGTTCGTACCGGACATCGAAGTGCCTTCTTTCGGCCTGTGACGGGGCGGCTCACGATGGAGCGGTCCGTACCGACCCTATGGAGGACCCCGTGCCCGACCAACCACCGAAGACCGTGCTCATCAGCGGTGGCACCGACGGCATGGGCCGCGCGACGGCCCTGGCACGGCTCGCCTCGGGCGACCGTGTCACCGTGATCGGCAGCGACGAGGCGAAGGGCCGCGCCCTGCTCGCCGAGACGGCGCACCCACAGCTGAGCTTTCTGCGGGCGGACCTGTCGTCGATCGCCGAGAACGAACGGGTCGCCGCCGAGATCCACGAACGGTACGAATCCCTCGACGCGCTGGCCCTGTTCGCGAACCGGGTCCACCCGAAGCGCCGGGAGACCGCCGAGGGCCTGGAATCCACCTTCGCCCTCTACTACCTGAGCCGCTACCTCCTCGGCCGCCTGCTGACCCCCCTGCTGGACGCCGCCCCCGCCCCGGTGATCGTCAACGTCGCCGGCGTCGGCAACACGGCGGGCCGGATCCACTGGGCCGACCCCCAGCTGACCCACGACTACGGCCAGGTCCGCGCCCAGCTCCAGGCCGGCCGCGCCAACGACCTGCTGGGCGTCGCCTTCGCCGAGCACTCCGGCAGCCGGGCGCGCTATGTCCTCTACCACCCCGGCTTCACCCGCAGCGGCGCCGACAACCATCCGGCGCCGGTGGTCCGGGCGTCGCTCAAGCTCCTCTCGCGGCTGTTCGCCCGCGAGGTGTCCGAAGCGGTGGCGCCCGTCGTCCGGTGGATCGACCACCCCCCGGACGCCCCGCTCACCGCCCTCGACCGCCACAAGCCGGTCCCGCTCACGCTCAAGTCCCTCAACCCCACGTCCGCGACGCGCCTGGCGGCGTACACGGAGTCGCTCCTGAGCACCGGGCCGCGCCCGGCGACCTGATGTCGTCGGCGGTCTGCGGCCCGGCCGTGGCTTGTCGCGCAGTTCCGCCCCCTATGCCTTCGGCAATGGGGGGACCCCCAGCGCCTCGGCCCTCCACGGCACCGCCCGAACTACCGGGTCCCGTCCAGCGCCCTTCCGTTGTTCGCGGTCCGCACCACCGTCGTGGCTGGTCGCGCAGTTCCCCGCGCCCCTAAAAGCCTCTCCCCGGCGCCGCCCCTGAATAGGTTTTCGCCTCCGGTGAGAGGGGCCTGCATCTTTCGGAGGGCGGTCAGGAGGGCAACCAGGGGCTCGGGGAACTGCGAGACAGGCCACCCACGGTCCGCAGACCGCGAACAACACCAGGCCGCCGGGCGGGACCCGGGTCGCGGGAACCCTCAGCGGGAGGCGATCACGTGTCGTAGAAGAGGGTCTCCACCACTCCCCTCGCCCGGCGCGTCACCCTGCGGTACGTGTCCAGCATGTCGCCCGCGTGGCCGGGGGCGAAGCCCAGGTAGCGGGCGACGGCGGAGAGTTCGCGGGTGTCCGAGGGGAAGGTGTCGGAGGGACGGCCGCGGACCAGCATCACCGCGTTGCGGACCCGGGTCGCGAGGACCCATGCCTCGTCGAGGATCTGGGCGTCCTCGGCGGCGATGAGGTCCGCGGCGTGGGCGGCGGCGAGGGCTTCGCGGGTGCGGGTGGTGCGGAGGCCGGGTTCGGACCAGCCGTGGCGCATCTGGAGGAGTTGGACGGTCCATTCGACGTCGCTGAGGCCGCCCCGGCCGAGTTTGGTGTGGAGGGTGGGGTCGGCGCCGCGCGGCAGGCGTTCGGATTCCATCCGGGCCTTGAGGCGGCGGATCTCGCGTACGGCGTCGTCGCCGAGTCCTTCGGCGGGGTAGCGGAGGGGGTCGGCGAGGGCCATGAACCGGGCGCCGAGGCCGGGGTCACCGGCCATGGGTTCGGCGCGCAGGAGGGCCTGGCTCTCCCAGACGAGGGACCAGCGGCGGTAGTACGCCTCGTAGGAGGCGAGGGAGCGGACGAGGGGGCCGCTCTTGCCTTCGGGGCGGAGGTCGGCGTCGATGAGGAGCGGCGGGTCGGCGGTGGGGAGCTGGAGGAGTCGGCGCATCTCCTCGACGACGAGTCCGGCGGCGCGGGCGGCTTCCTGGTCGTCGACGCCTTCGCGGGGTTCGTGGACGAAGAGGACGTCGGCGTCGGAGCCGTAGGAGAGTTCGTGGCCGCCGAAGCGGCCCATGCCGATGACGGCGAAGCGGGTGGGGAGTTCATCGCCCCAGCGGGCCCGTACGGCGGCCCGGAGGGCGCCCGCGAGGGTGGCGGCGGTGAGGTCGGTGAGGGCGCCGCCGATCTGGTCGACGAGGGCGCCGGTGTCGGCTTCGGCGGGGTTGTCCTCGGTGCCGTAGGAGGCGATCAGGTCGGCGGCGGCGGTACGGAACAGTTCGCGGCGCCGGACGCCGCGGGCCGCCGCGACCGCCGCCTCGGCGGTGTCGGCGCGGCCGACGGCGGCGAGGATCTCGGGTTCGAGGTGGGCCCGGGTCCGGGGGGTGAGCCCGCCGGGGTCGCCGAGGATGGCGACCGCTTCGGGGGCGCGGAGCAGCAGGTCGGGGGCGAGCCGTCCGGCGGACAGTACCCGGGCCAGGTTCTCGGCGGCGGCGCCCTCGTCCCGGAGCAGCCGCAGGTACCAGGGGGTTTTGCCGAGGGCGTCGGAGACCTTGCGGAAGCCGAGGAGTCCGGCGTCGGGGTCGGCGGAGTCGGCGAACCAGCCGAGGAGGACGGGCAGCAGGGTGCGCTGGATGGCGGCTTTGCGGGTGACACCGGAGGCCAGGGCCTCGATGTGCCGGAGCGCGGCGGCCGGATCGGCGTAGCCGAGGGCTTCGAGGCGCTGTCCGGCGGCTTTGGTGCTGAGGCGGGCCTCGCCGGGGGCGAGTTGGGCGACGGCGTCGAGGAGGGGCCGGTAGAAGAGTTTCTCGTGGAGTCGGCGGACGACGGAGGCGTGTCGTCGCCATTCGCGGTTGAGTTCGGTGACGGGGTCGGCGCGGAAGCCGAGGGAGCGGCCGAGTCGGCGCAGTTCGGCGGGGTCCTCGGGGACGAGGTGGGTGCGGCGGAGCCGGAAGAGCTGGATCCGGTGTTCCATGACGCGCAGGAAGCGGTACGCGTCGTCGAGCTGGGCGGCGTCGACGCGGCCCACGTAGCCGCCTTCGGCGAGGGCCTGGAGGGCGTCGAGGGTGCTGCCGCTGTGGAGGCCGGTATCGCTGCGGCCGTGGACGAGCTGGAGGAGCTGGACCGCGAATTCGACGTCCCGGAGCCCGCCGGGGCCGAGTTTCAGTTCGCGTTCGACCTCGGCGGCGGGGATGTTGTCGATGACGCGGCGGCGCATCTTCTGGACGTCGGGGACGAAGTTCTCGCGTTCGGCGGCCTGCCACACCATGGGTGAGAGGGCTTCGATGTACTCCTCGCCGAGGAGGGGGTCCCCGGCGACGGCACGGGCTTTGAGGAGGGCCTGGAACTCCCAGGTCTTGGCCCAGCGCTGGTAGTAGGCGAGATGGCTGGAGAGGGTGCGGACGAGGGGCCCGTTGCGGCCTTCGGGGCGGAGGTTGGCGTCGACGGGCCAGATGGTGCCTTCGACGGTGGTCTCGGAGCAGATCCGCATGAGGTGGGAGGCGAGCCGGGTGGCGGCGCGCAGTCCGGTGTTCTCGTCGGCGCCTCCGGCGGGTTCGGCGACGAAGACGACGTCCACGTCGGAGACGTAGTTGAGTTCCCGGCCGCCGCATTTGCCGAGGGCGATGACGGCGAGCCGGCAGTGGCCCGCGTCCTCGGGGGCGGCGGCGCGGGCGATGGCGAGCGCGGCACGGAGGGTGGCGACGGCGAGGTCGGCGAGTTCGGCGGCGGTCTGGGCGACGTCGGTGGTGCCGCAGACGTCGCGGGCGGCGATGGCGAGGAGGCAGCGGCGGTAGGCGACGCGCAGGGAGACGGGGTCGGCGGCGTCGGCCAGGCAGTTTTCGAACTCGGGTACGCCGGGGTTGAGGTCGGCCGATTCGTAGGTGGCGAGGGCCCGCCAGTCGCCGGGGTGCCGGGCGAGGTGGTCGCCGAGGGCCTCGGAGGCGCCGAGGACGCCGAGGAGTCGGTCGCGCAGGGGTTTGGCGGTGGTGAGGGTGTCGATGAGTACCCGGTCGTCGCCGTCGGGCTGGGCCTCGACGATCCGGGCGAGTCCGGCGAGGGCGAGATCGGGGTCGGCGGTGGCGCCGAGCGCGTCGAGCAGCAGGCCGTCGGCGCCGACGGGGGCGAGCGCGGGGAGGGCGAGCAGCTGTCCGGCGGCGGCGGGGTCGGTGAATCCGTACCGCAGCAGTCGGGTGAAGGTACTGCTTCGGCGTCCCGGTACCGGCACCGTCGTCATTCCGCCGCTCCCGTCCCAGGGTGTTGGTCAGGGCATCGAGCCTAGCCAAAGTCCCGTGGGTCGCTCATCCGGAGTCACCGTGATCCGGGTCTCCGGCGGGGCTCCGGCGGGTCGCGGGCCGGGGACGAGGACCGGGGGACGGCCGGGGTCGGGACCCGTACGGGACGCTCCGCGCACGGTGTACGACACGCGATCGGATGATCCCGAACTCCCGGCGGACGGCGTCCGTTCGTGCCAGACTGAGCACATCGGCAATCGAACATATGAGTGATTAAATGCGTCGGCGGCGCGTTCACCGATGAGTCGCGGTACCCGTTCCGGTCCATCACACGACGCACCCGGGCGTCGGCAGGACCCTCAGCAGGAAAGGCACGTCATGACCGATTCATCCGTACCGCGTACCGAGATCGACCCCCGCTTCAGCGACCCCGCCGCCCACCCCCTCGACTGGGCGGCGGCCGAACGGACGCTCACCGGGGCCGAGGTGTTCTGGCTGTCGACCGTGCGGCCCGACGGCCGCCCGCACGTCACCCCGCTGATCGCGGTCTGGCTCGACGGCGCCCTGCACTTCTGTACGGGCCCGGACGAGCGCAAGGCGCGCAATCTCCGGAACAACGCGGAGGTCGTCCTCACCACCGGGAACAGCTCCCTGACCGAGGGCCACGATCTGGTGGTGGAGGGAACGGCGGTCCCGCTGACGGACCCGGACCGGCTCCGCGCGCTGGCCGGCGCGTATCTGGCGAAGTACGGCCCGGACTGGACGTTCGAGGTGGGTGACGGCGTCCTCGTGGGGGACGGCGGCCCGGCCCCGGCGTTCCGGGTCGCGCCCCGTACGGTCTTCGGCTTCGCGAAGGATCCGTACGCGCAGACCCGCTTCCGCTTCCCCGCCGCCACCGGCTGACCCGCTCACCCGTCCCAGCCTCAACGAACCCACCGACACGAAGGAGTCCCGCCGTGGACATCACCCTGGAAGTCGTCAATCTGCCGGTGTCCGACCTCGACCGCGCCAAGCGGTTCTACGTCGAGGGCTGCGGTTTCCGGGCCGATCTCGACCAGGAGGTCGCCCCCGGAATCCGGGTGGTCCAGCTGACGCCGCCGGGTTCGCGCTGTTCCATCGCCATGAACAGCGGCTTCCCGCCCCACCCGGCCCAGGCCCAGGGGGAGCCGGGTTCGGTACGCGGACTCCAGCTCTGCGTCACGGACATCGAGGCCGCCCGGGAGGCGCTGATGGCCGGGGGCGTGGAGGTCTCCGAGGTGACGCATCTCGGGGAGAACGGCTGGACCGAGGGGAAGGGCGGGGAGTGGAACTCGTTCCTCTTCTTCTCGGATCCTGACGGCAACGGCTGGGCGGTCCAGGAGGCACCGTCGCCGCTCTCCGAGCGGTAGCGGGCCCGAGTTCGCCGAAATACGCGGCGGAGACACCCACGCGGCCGGGACCCCGGACTCACCGGGGTCCCGGCCGCGTACCGTCTCCGCCGCGTACGTCAGCCCTGCGGCGGCGGGTCGCCGGGACCGGCCCCGCCACCGGGCGCGCCGCCGGTGCCACCGCCCTGGCCGCCCCCGCCGTACTGCTTCTTCACCTGGTCCTGGACCTTGTCGACATGGCCGCTGTACTTGCCCTGGGTCCTGGCGTCGAAGGTGTCGCCCGCCTTGTCGACGGCGGTGTCCGCCTTTGACTCGTGGCCCTTCAGCAACTGCTTCAGCTTGTCCATCACGGACATGGGGTCACCCTTTCGCCGCACTGCGCGCCCCCGCAGTTCCAGGGTCACCGCCCCCGGCGCTTTCCGCATGTCGGGGGCGGGACCGGGCGCCCGGGGCCGCGGGGCGTCAGAGGACGGGCAGGTTCTTCCGCAGTTCGAAGGCGGTGACCTCGGAGCGGTACTCCTCCCACTCCTGCTTCTTGTTGCGGAGGAAGAAGTCGAAGACGTGTTCGCCCAGTGTCTCGGCGACCAGTTCGCTCCGCTCCATCAGGGAGATCGCCTCGCCGAGGTTCTGCGGCAGCGGTTCGATGCCCATCGCGCGGCGTTCGGCGTCGGAGAGCGCCCAGACGTCGTCGTCGGCGCCGGGCGGCAGCTCGTAGCCCTGTTCGATGCCGCGCAGTCCGGCGGCGAGCAGCACGGCGTAGGTCAGATAGGGGTTGGCGCCGGAGTCGATGGAGCGCATCTCCACCCGGGACGAGCCGGTCTTGCCCGGCTTGTACATCGGGACCCGGATCAGCGCCGAGCGGTTGTTGTGGCCCCAGCAGATGTACGAGGGGGCCTCGCCGCCCGCTCCGGCGCTGCGGGCCGAGCCGCCCCAGATCCGCTTGTAGGAGTTGACCCACTGATTGGTGACGGCGGAGATCTCGGCGGCGTGGCGGAGGAGTCCGGCGATGAACGAGCGGCCGATCTTGGAGAGCTGGTACTCGGCGCCGGATTCGTAGAAGGCGTTCCGGTCGCCCTCGAAGAGGGAGAGATGGGTGTGCATCCCGGAGCCGGGGTACTCGCTGAACGGTTTCGGCATAAACGTCGCCTGGACGCCCTGCTCCAGTGCCACCTGCTTCATCACCAGCCGGAACGTCATGATGTTGTCGGCCGTGGAGAGGGCGTCGGCGTACCGCAGATCGATCTCCTGCTGGCCCGGGGCGCCCTCGTGGTGGCTGAACTCGACCGAGATGCCCATGGACTCCAGCATGGTGATCGCCTGGCGGCGGAAGTCCATCCCGACGTTCTGCGGGGTGTGGTCGAAGTAGCCGGAGTTGTCGGCCGGTACGGGGCGGCTGCCGTCGACCGGCTTGTCCTTCAGCAGGAAGAACTCGATCTCGGGGTGGGTGTAGAAGGTGAACCCGAGGTCGGACGCCTTCGCCAGCATGCGCTTGAGGACATAGCGGGGGTCCGCGAAGGACGGTGAACCGTCCGGCATCAGGATGTCGCAGAACATCCGGGCCGTGCCGGGGGCCTCGGCGCGCCAGGGCAGGATCTGGAACGTGCCGGGGTCCGGCTTGGCGATCATGTCGGATTCGTAGACCCGGGCGAATCCCTCGATGGCGGAGCCGTCGAAACCGATCCCCTCATCGAATGCCTGTTCGAGTTCGGCGGGGGCGACGGCGACGGACTTCAGGAAGCCCAGCACATCGGTGAACCACAGGCGCACGAAGCGGATGTCGCGCTCCTCCAGGGTCCGGAGCACAAATTCCTGCTGCTTGTCCATTGCGGCTTCCTCTTCCACCCAATCGTTGCCGGTCGAGCCCGGCGCGCTCCCCCGGGCGCGCCCGAAGCACCTGAACACCACGAGGAGCATCGCACCCACGGGTTTCCGGCAGGTTGCGTACCCGGGCCGAGCCCCATTGTGTGTCAGAGTCCCGTCGGCGACGACCCCGAGGCCCCCGTGACGGGTGCGCCCGCCGGGCCGTACGGGACACGAAGGCGCTCCCACCGGGCCGTACGGGCCGTTCCGCGCGCCCCGCGCGCCCGCCCGCGAACCGCCGCCGGAGCGGCCGGGGCCGGTGCCCGCCGCCGTGCCTCCGGCGTGTCTCCGGCTCGGTTCACCGGCTCCCGGGACGGTGATTTCCGCCCCGTGTGAGGTGCCCGCCCGCGACCGTCGCTACGATCAGCGGCTATGGGGGGTCCCCGGCTCCGCCGCCTCAGCCGCTGTACGCGTCCCGTGGCACTGCTGAGTGCCGCCGCGACGCTCATCGGCGCGCTCGTGCTCTGTCTGAGCATCGCCGCCGACGGCCATCACCCGGAGCGCGACCGGGGGCTCGGGGTCATCTCGGTGACCGGCTCCCTGCCGCCCGACGGTCTGCCCTCCTTCGTCTGCCCCAACGACGGTGGCCCGTGCGGGCTCCATCCCGTCGTGGGCGCGGCGGTGCTCACCGCGCCGCCGCTGGACACCGCGCCGCTCGCCGGGGAGCCGCGACCGGGTGTCGCGACTCCCTCCGGCCCCGGCGGCCCGGCCCGTACCGACGCCCGGCCGCGCGCGCCCGGCCTGCACGTCCTCCAAGTGCTGCGGATCTAGGAAGAGACGACGGACCGGAAACCGAACCACGGATCGCATCGCGTCCGATGGGTTCCGGTCGGCCTCTTGCCTCTTCCCGCCGCTGCTCGCAGCCTCATGTGGCAGCGGATCCCCCCTTGACGAAGGACTCACCCCCATGACTTCCCGTAAGAACTCCCCCGGCTACACCAAGAACAACGCGGCCCACGACCGCAGAGCCCGAATAGAGGCGGCCCGGAAGCTGGAGGCCGCCCGTGAGCGGCGCAACCGGATCGTGACGATCGGGATCAGCGGTGTGGTCGTCGCCGGTCTCGTCGGCTTCGGCGTCTATGTGATCAACCAGGAGAACGCGGAGGAGAAGCAGGCCGTCGCGGAGCGCAAGGAGCCCATCACGGGCGAGAAGGTGTGGGATGCCAAGAAGCTCACCGCCAACCATGTGAAGGGCGCCGTGAGCTACCCGGACAAGCCCCCGGTCGGCGGCGACCACCACACCAACTGGATGAACTGCGACGCCAAGGTCTACAAGGAGCCGATCCCCAACGAGAACGCCGTCCACTCGATGGAGCACGGCGCGGTCTGGGTCACCTACACCGACAAGGCGGCCAAGGCCGATGTGGAGAAGCTGGAGAAGAAGGTCGGGAAGACCGCCTACTCCCTGATGAGCCCGTACAAGGACCAGACGGGCCCGATCATGCTGACGGCCTGGGGCAAGCAGCTCACGGTGGAGTCGGCGGACGACCCCCGGGTGAACAAGTTCTTCGGCAAGTACGTCCTCGGTGAGCAGACCCCGGAGAAGGGCGCCACCTGCTCGGGCGGGGTGACCGGGAAGTGACCGTGATGAACGGGACGCGCTGGATCGCGGCCACGGCCGTGGCCGCCGCCCTCATCTTCGCCGGGGCGGCCACGGTGGCGTCGGCGGGCGGCGGTGATTCCGGGTCCGGGTCCGCCGCCCCGGCGACGGACTCGGCGGACGCCGGGTTCGCCCGCGATATGTCGGTCCACCACCAGCAGGCGGTGGAGATGTCGTTCATCGTCCGGGACCGGACGGAGAACGAGGAGATCCGGCGGCTGGCGTACGACATCATCAACACCCAGGCCAATCAGCGGGGCATGATGCTCGGCTGGCTGGACCAGTGGGGGCTCACGCCGGTCGCGCCCGAGCGGGAGCCGATGGCCTGGATGTCGGGCAGCGACGCCCATGACGGGCACACGGCGAAGACGAATGACGTCCGGATGCCGGGGATGGCCACGCCCGAACAGCTGGAGCGGCTGAGCACCCTGAAGGGGAAGGCGGCCGAGGTGGAGTACCTCCAGCTGATGACCGCCCACCACAAGGGCGGCGTCGACATGGCCGAGGGGTGTGTGGACCTCTGCTCCCCCGGGGCGCAGCGGCAGCTCGCCGAGGGCATGGTGCAGGGCCAGCGTTCCGAGCTGGATCTGATGGCCGATCTGCTGAAGGAACGGGGCACCCGGCCGCGTTCGTAGTGCGCCGGGCCTACGGCTCCGTTCGCGCCGTCACGGCTCCGCGCCCGCGCCGTAGCGGCACCGCCCGGGGCGTCGCTACGGCACCGTCCGGACCGTCGTGGAGCCGGGCGCGGGCTCCGGGGCCGTACGCCTCCCGTATCAGAGGGCGGCCTTACGGCCCCGGAGCCTCGCGGCGGTCCCCGTCGGGCCGGCTCAGCGTCCAGCTGATCAGCGGGGGCCTGAGCCCGGCGCACCGGGGCATCCCCCGCTCGTCGGTGAGCCCGACCCAGGTCTCGGCGACCCCTCCGGCCGCCGCCTCCGCCGGGAGATCGGCCAGGAAGATCTTGGCTCGGCGGAACATCGCGAAGGTGCCGTCCGGCGGCAGTTCGCCCCAGGTGAGATAGACGAACCGGGCGCCGCGCGGGCCCTGGACGTACGGCCCCCGGAAGTCGGTGGCACCGTCGGTGCCGGTCACGGTCTCCACGGGGATCTCGAAGACCGCCGTCGTACCCGCTTCGGCCCGTACCAGCTGATCGGGCTCGCGGCGGCGCTGGGCCCCGACATGGATGTGGTGGAAGCCGCCCAGGTCGGTGCCGGGCAGCTCCTCTCCGGTGATACGCAAGGTCAGCCGGGGCATCGCTCCCGGTCCCCCTCTCTCCTCGTGCCGTCCGTTCCCACTCCGGTCCGTTCCGGTCCCCGGCCGGGCCGGACGCCGTCGGCGTCACCCGTTCGGCTCAGCGCGGTCGCCTCACCCGAACGGCGGAACCACCATGGGGAACGTACCGGCGCACCGGCCCGCCGACCCCGGGGGACGGTGTCGCACGCCGACCGTGAGGAGACGCGAACGCCATGACCACAGCCAAGGACATCATGCACCCCGGGGCCCAGTGGATCCCGGCCCACGAGACCCTCGACCGGGCGGCCCAGCTGATGGCCCGGCTGGATGTCGGGGCGCTGCCGATCGCCGACGCCGACGAACGGCTCTGCGGCATCCTCACCGACCGGGACATCGTCGTCGGCTGTGTGGCGCTCGGGCACGACCCGGCGAAGGTGACCGCCGGGGAGATGGCCCGGGGCACGCCGCGCTGGATCGCGGCGGACGCGGGTGTGGACGACGTACTGCACGAGATGGAGGAGCACCAGATCCGGCGGCTGCCGGTGATCGAGGACAAGCGGCTGGTCGGCATGATCAGTGAGGCGGATCTGGCGCAGCATCTGTCGGAGGACCAGCTCGCGGGCTGGGCGGAGCGGGTCTACGCCCGGTCCTCCTGACCCCGGCCGCTCCCGGCGCCCCCGCCGGGCGGTGGCGGCCCCGACTCCAGGACCGCCCGGGCGACCGCGTCCGGGCGGTCCAGCATCATCAGATGCCCGGACGGGCCGATGGCGCGGAACCGGGCGTCCAGGGTCAGGGCGAGGTCCCGCTGCCGCGCGGTCCAGCGCCGCCCCCCGGCGGTCGCGGCGAGTACGGTCACGGGCGCGCCCGGCGGCAGCGGGCGGCGCTCGCGCAGGGCGAGGAGTTCGGCGGCGACGGCCGTGTAGTGGGCGTTCTCCAGCAGGGCGCCGCGCAGGACGCGGGTGGTGCCGTAGACGGCGCGGATCAGTTCGGCGGGGGCCGGATCGCCGCCGCCGGTACGGGAGACGCGGACCGCGAGCCGCCGTACCGGGGGCCCGAACGCGGCCGGGACCCCGAGGGCGCCCAGCGCCCCGCCGACCGCGCGGGCCGCGGCGGTCCGCAGGGCGGGCACGGCCGGGGCGACGGCCCGTTCCTCGACGCTGGAGTCGACCAGGACGATGCCGGTGGTCCGGCCGGGGTGGAGCCGGGCGTACGCCTCGGCGTGGAAGCCGGCGACGGAGTGGCCGACGACGGTGGCCGGGCGGTCCCCGAGGCCCAGCGCGTCGAGGATCCCGGTGATCCGCCGGGCCTCCCCCGCGGCGGTGGGCGGGGCGCCCGCCGGGGCGCTGAGCCCGTGGCCGGGACGGTCGAAGCGGACGACGGTGCGGTACGGGGTGAGCAGCGGGACGACCGGGTCCCAGTCGAACCAGCCGAGCCCGAGCCCGGCACTGAGCACGACGACGGGCCCCTCGCCCGCCACAGCCACATGGTGCGGTATGCCGCCGACCCGGACGAACATCGACCCGTCCCTCACCCCGTCACCGCCTCCGGCCGCCCGGTACCCGGATCCGCTTCCCGGGCCGGACCGGTCCCCGGGTCCGGCTTCGTCTCCCGGGCCAGCGACAGCGCCAGCAGCCCCAGCCAGACGGCCACGAAGAGGACCTGCAACCGCTGCCCGACGCCCAGGCCCCAGGTCCCGTGCCCGGCCTCGAAGGCGGCGATGGAGCCCAGGGTCCAGCCGGTCGCGGCCAGTTCGAGGACGACGAGGGCCGGGCCGAACCGGGCCACCTCGGGCAGCCGCCCGTAGCGGCGGGCCGCGAAGGTGAGTCCGACGATGCCGATCAGGGCCCCGGTCATGGCGAGCGAGCTGCTGACGGCGTGCGCGGTGTGGGTGGCGGGCACCAGGCCCGCGGCCTCCCGGGCGGCGCACTCCGGGTCGGCGGTGGGTGTGCAGCTCAGCGGCAGCCGGGAGTCGACGGCGGTGGCGGCGCCGAAGAAGGCGACACCCGCCCAGCCGATCAGGGTCCAGGGTTCGCGCGGACCCCGGACCGCGCGGACCAGGGCCCAGACGGCACCCGCGAGGACCAGGGAACCGGCGGCCAGGTCGGCGCTCCGGAAGAACGTACCGAAGGGCTGGTCCTCGGCCGCGAGTTCACTGACGTACGTCCCCACCGGGTCCAGCCCCGTCGCCAGGACGACTTCGAGGAGCCAGGCGGTGTAGACGAGGGCGCCGACGGCTATGAGTGCGGGGATCATCCGTCCATGATCCCGCACAGTTGACCGAACCGGCCCCGACGACCCCCGCCCGTATACCCGGTGGGGGTAGTATGCGGATCATGGTGAGGGGTCACGGAAGGCACGCGGGGCGGCTGACGCTCTTCCTCGCGCTGCTCTTCGGCGTGGTCACCATGCACACCGTGGGCCACCCCTCGTCGGGACACGGCGGGGGTACGACTCCGGCCGCGCATACGACGCCCTCTGCGTCGCCGATGCCGCCGCTGACGTCACAGGGGGACGTACACACCCCGGCCGCGGCCCTCGATTCGGCCGTCTCCCACGCCTCCCCCGTCTCATGGGCCCCCGGAGCCGCCGAGGCGCGGCCCCCGGTGGTGCTGCCCGTCGCCCGGGGAGCCGTACCCGGGCCCGGCTCGATGGACCCGACCACGGTCTGTCTCGCCGTCCTCGGGGTCTTCGGCTGCGCCCTGCTCGTGGTCGCCGGGGCCTGGCTCCGGCGACGCGGTACGGCGGGGCTCGCCCCGCGCGCCGGGGTCACCTCCGTCGCGGCCCGGGCGGGTCCGCCGCCGCCACCGCCCCGGATACGTCTCGCACAGCTGTCGGTGCTGCGGATCTAGAAGCACGCGGCCGCCCGGAAGGGGTGGCCCGTGTGACGGATCCGTACGGCCCGGACCGGGGCCGGTCATCGCATTACCGACAGCACGAGGTGTTTCTGCCATGAGTACGAACAAGTTCCTCAATCGCCGCGCCCTGCTGGGCGCGTCCCTCGCCGTGGCCGGTTCGGCCGCGCTGGCCGCCTGCTCCGGCGACGGCGGCGGGGGCGGGGGCGGCCACGCCGGGCACAACGGCGGCGGCCGGGGCGGCGCGCCGAAGCAGGCCGGGGCGCCCGGCGGTTTCGTGGCGCCGGACGGCCCCGAGGTGAAGGCGGCCGAGGCGAAGCGGGGCAACGGCCCGGAGCGCAAGGTCCGGCTGACGGCCACGGCCGCGACCCTGGACATTGGCGGCCGGTCCGTGCGGACCTGGGCGTACGGCGACCGGCTGCCCGGCCAGGAGGTCCGGGTGACCGCCGGGGACACCCTGGCCCTCACCCTCGCCAACAATCTGCCCGACACGACGTCCCTGCACTGGCACGGGCTCGCCCTCCGCAACGACATGGACGGCGTGCCGGGGCTGACCCAGGCGCCGGTCAAGGCGGGCGCGACCTTCGACTACCGGTTCGCCGTGCCGCATCCCGGCACGTACTGGTTCCACCCCCACTCGGGCGTCCAGCAGGACCGGGGGCTGTACGCGCCGCTGATCGTGGAGGACCCGAAGGAGCCGCTGAAGTACGACGAGGAGTGGGTGGTCGTCCTCGACGACTGGGTCGACGGCATCGACGGCTCCACGCCCGACGCGGTACTCGCCGAGCTGAGCAAGGGCATGGGCGGCGGCGGTCACGAGGGCCACGGCATGACCGGGATGGGCGGCCGGAAGACGGCCGCGACGAAGTCGCCGGGGCCCGGCGACGGTCCTTCGCGGATGATGATGGGCGCCAAGAGCGATCTGCTCGGCGGCGACGCGGGAGACGTGGCGTACCCCCACTATCTGATCAACGGCCGGACGCCGCAGGCGCCCACCTCCTTCACCGCGAAGCCCGGCACCCGGATCCGGCTGCGGATCATCAACGCGGGCGGTGACACCGCCTTCCGGATCGCCCTCGGCGGCCACCGGATGACGGTGACCCACTCGGACGGCTTCCCCGTCGTCCAGCGGGAGACCGACGCCCTGCTGCTGGGCATGGGCGAGCGGTACGACGTCCTGGTGACGGCGGGCGACGGGGTGTTTCCGCTGGTGGCGCTGGCCGAGGGCAAGAACGCCACAGCGCTGGCGCTGCTGCGGACCGGCGGCGGCGCGGCCCCGGCGGCGAACGTACGGCCCGCGGAGCTGACCCGGCGGGTGCTCACCGGGGACAAGCTGCGCGCCCACGCGTCGGTGGCGCTGCCCGCCCGCAAGCCGGACCGCGAGATCAGGATCGAGCTGACCGGCGGGATGGAGATGTACGACTGGGCGTTCGACAAGAAGCCGTACACCGCCGACCAGCGCCACGAGGTCCGCGCGGGCGAACGGGTCCGGCTGGTCTTCCGCAACCCGACGGAGATGTGGCACCCGCTGCATCTGCACGGCCACACCTTCGCCGTGGCGAACACGGCGGGCGGGGCCCGGAAGGACACCGCGGTCATCCTCCCCAACGGCACGCTGACCGCGGACTTCGACGCGGACAACCCGGGCCTGTGGATGATCCACTGCCACAACGTCTACCACGCGGAGGCGGGCATGATGACGGTCCTGGGCTACCGGAGGTAACAGCCCCCGCGGAACGCCGCCGGGGGTGGGCCGCCCCGCCCCCGGCGGCGTCCGCGCGCCCGGCCGAGGGGCGCGGCGGCGGACCGTCCGCGCCGAACCGGGACCCCGTACGGGCCGCGTACGGGCCCGGGGCCGACCGCCGCCGTACGAGCCCGGCGCCCCGCCCCCGTACCGCCCGCGTGGGGCGGCCCACACCGCCCGGCCGGGACATCGCGTCAGAAAGACGATTAGACTGAGGCCGTGCCTCAACTACGTCTCGCCCTGAATCAGATCGACTCCACGGTCGGCGACCTCGGCGGCAACGCCGACGCGGTCGTCCGCCGGACCCGGCAGGCGGCCGAGCGGGGCGCGCATCTCGTGGCCTTCCCGGAGATGACGCTCACCGGCTACCCCGTCGAGGACCTCGCCCTGCGGTCGTCCTTCGTCAACGCCTCCCGGGACGCCCTGCGCGCCCTCGCGGCCCGGCTCGCGGACGAGGGGCTGGGCGGCGTACCGGTGATCGTCGGCTATCTCGACCGCTCCGACACCGCCCAGCCGAAGTACGGCCAGCCCGCGGGCGCGCCCCGGGACGCGGCGGCCGTACTGCACGGCGGCGAGGTGGTGCTCGCCTTCGCCAAGCACCACCTCCCCAACTACGGCGTCTTCGACGAGTTCCGTTACTTCGTGCCCGGCGACACGCTGCCGGTGATCCGGGTCGGGGGCGTCGATGTGGCGCTGGCGATCTGCGAGGACCTCTGGCAGGACGGCGGCCGGGTGCCCGCCGCCCGTTCCGCCGGGGCCGGGCTGCTGGTCTCGATCAACGCCTCGCCGTACGAGCGCGACAAGGACGACACCCGGCTCGAACTGGTGCGCAAGCGCGCCCAGGAGGCGGGCTGCCCGGTCGCGTACTGCGCCATGATCGGCGGGCAGGACGAGCTGGTCTACGACGGGGACTCCATCGTCGTGGACGCGGCGGGCGAGGTGATCGCCCGGGCTCCGCAGTTCGAGGAGACCACGATGATCGTGGATCTGGACCTGGAGGCGGCGGGCCCGGTACCGGCCGGGACCGTCGACGACGGGCTGCGGATCGAACACGTCACGATCTCGGCCGAGCCGGTGGCGCCCTACGCCCCCGAACCGGCCGCCGGGTCCCGCGCCGAGCGCCTCGACGACGACGCCGAGGTGTACGCGGCACTGGTCACCGGGTTGCGCGCCTACACCCTGAAGAACGGATTCCGTTCGGTGGTGATCGGGCTCTCCGGCGGGATCGACTCGGCGCTGGTGGCCGCGATCGCGGTGGACGCGCTGGGCGCCGAGCACGTCCACGGGATCTCGATGCCGTCGAAGTACTCGTCGGACCACTCCAAGGGCGACGCGGCGGAGCTGGCCCGCCGGACCGGGCTGCACTTCCGTACCGTCTCCATCGAGCCGATGTTCGACGCCTATATGGGGGCGCTCGGACTCACCGGCCTCGCCGAGGAGAACCTCCAGTCCCGGCTGCGCGGCACCCTGCTGATGGCGGTCTCCAACCAGGAGGGCCACATCGTCCTCGCCCCGGGCAACAAGTCCGAGCTGGCGGTGGGCTACTCCACCCTCTACGGCGACTCCGTCGGCGCGTACGGGCCCATCAAGGACGTCTACAAGTCGACCGTGTTCCGGCTGGCCAGGTGGCGGAACCGGGTCGCCGCCGAACGCGGTGAGACCCCGCCGATCCCGGAGGCGTCGATCACCAAGCCGCCCAGCGCCGAGCTGCGCCCGGACCAGGTCGACACCGACTCGCTGCCCGACTACGACGTCCTCGACGGAATCCTGGAGCTGTACGTCGACCGGGACCGGGGCCGGGCCGAGATCGTCGCCGCCGGGTACGACGAGGAACTCGTCGCCCGGGTGCTGCGGCTGGTGGACACCGCCGAGTACAAGCGGCGGCAGTACCCGCCGGGCACCAAGATCTCCGCGAAGGGGTTCGGCAAGGACCGGCGGCTGCCCATCACCAACCGGTGGCGGGAACACGCCTGACGCCCACCGGCAGCCGGGCCGAGCGCTCGTCCCGTACGCCCCCGTACACGCCGTACGCCCCCGTACGCTTCCGTCACCGGAGCGGCGGGGGCGTCGGCGTACCGCCCGGAACCAGCCGGGACCGGGGCCGGGACCGGGGGCCGGGGTCAGTCCCGGCCCGCCACCCGCGCCCGGAGGCGCTCATGGCGCTGCCGGGCCGCCTGGGTACTGCCGAGGCCGAGCCCGAAGGCGATCTCCTGCCAGGTGAGCCCCCGGCCGTGGGCCATCGAGAGCAGCGACTCCTCCAGCACGTCCAGATCGCCGCGCGCCCTGGCGACCAGGGTGAGGGCGGCCACGAGATCGTTCCGGTCGATCTCCGGCTCCCCCTCCTCCAGCAGCCCGGGACCGGCCGCGAGCGCCACCGTCAGGGCCACCGCCTCATGCGGGGTGACCATCGGCTGACCGACGTGCCGACGGCGGCGCACCTCGGTCGAGGCATGACGCTCGTCGATCCGCGCCAGGGCGGCGAACTCCCGGGCCGCCCGGGCGGCGGCGGGCGCGGCGGGGTTGAAGACATCGGAGGCCGTACCGGCGGATTCGTCCATACTCCGGACCGTACGCAGCCGCGCCCCACCCCGTCAACACTTTATTGCCAACGAAACGTTGTGAACACTTTGTTCACTTCGAGGAGCGAAGAAGAGGCCGCCCCGGACGGTCCCGGGACGGCCTCACGCGTACGGGCCCGGCCCGTCAGCGCAGCTTGATACTCGCCGCTATCGGCAGATGGTCACTGTCCGTACGCGGCAGCGTCCAGGAACCCACCGGCTCCGCCCCCTTCACCAGAATCTGATCGATCCTGGCCATCGGGAACGACGCGGGCCAGCTGAAACCGAAACCGTCACCCGCCGCGCCCTGCGTCGACCGCATCTGCGACGTGATCGCCCGGAGCGCCCGGTCGTTCATCGTGCCGTTGAGATCACCCAGCAGCACCACATGAGCGGTCTCCTCCATGGCGATCGCCTCACCGAGCGCGTCCGCGCTCTTGTCCCGCTCGTTGGCGGTGAACCCGGCGTTCATCTTGACCCGCACGGACGGCATATGGGCCACATAGACCGCGACATCGCCCTGCGGGGTGGCGACCGTGGCCCGCATCGCCCGGGTCCACCCCATCCGGATGTCCACCGGGGCGACCTGCTTCAGCGGATACTTGCTCCACAGCCCGACCGTGCCCTGGACCGAGTGGTACTTGTACGTCCCCGAGAGCGCGTTCCGATACGCACTCACCTGGCCGTGGGCCAGCTCCTGCAACGCCAGAACATCCGCACCCGCCCCGGCCACCTCACGCGCCGTGCCCTCCGGATCAGGGTTCCCCGCGTTGACGTTATGGCTGGCGACCGTCAGATCCCCACCACCCGCCGACTTGTCCGCGATCAGCCCGCCGAAGAGATTCAGCCAGACCACGACCGGCAGCAGCAGCGCCAGCAACGCCGTCCCCGAACGCCGCCACAACGCCGCCACCAGCAGCGGCGGCACCGTGAACACCACCAGCCACGGCAGAAACGTCTCCGACAGAGACCCGAGATTCCCTATCCGGTTCGGAATCTGCGCGTGCAGCGCCGTCAGCAACGCCACCGCGACGGCACAACCGGCGATCACCAGCCCACGCCGCCAAGGGCCCTTCCCGCCGTCACCCTCCGCCCGCCACGGCCGGAACGGGCCGATGGTCCGCAGGCGCCGGAACCGGGACCCGGATCCGGCGACCGGTTGCCCCGGATCCTCCGGACCAGCGCTCCCCGTATCCGTCTCGTACGCCTGAACCATCCGCCGCCGTCCTCACTGCAACTGCGTATTCGCGCCGTCACGCGTCTCCGCGCCGTCACGCACCGGGCTTCGGCCCTGACACTAGGCGATGACGGTACTTCGTCCACCGCCCCGGGGCGGTCCTTCTTCCACCACGACGCCCCACGCGGGCCCACCGGTTCCCCCATATCCGCCCAGGTGGGGACGGAACACCGGACCCGACCCCCGGCACACCCCACCGGACACCGACCAGACGGCCGGGCGCGCCGCACCGCCCGGCGCGCCCCGCCCTTTCCAGAGCACGGCACGAAGTGCCACCATGGGGGGTGATCCGGGGACGCCGTCAGGGCGCCACGAGATGACATAAGGAGCCGTAGGTCATGACGCTTCAGGCTGCCCGCGAGGCCGCCGCCGACAGCGGTACCACAAAAGACGTCAAGAACGTCACAACGCTGTACGGCGGCACCAGGACGCGCCGCATCACCGTCCACGACATCGCCACCGCCAAAGAACGCGGCGAGAAGTGGCCCATGCTCACCGCCTACGACGCGATGACCGCGTCCGTCTTCGACGAAGCGGGCATCCCCGTCATCCTCGTCGGAGACTCCATGGGCAACACCCACCTCGGCTACGACACCACCGTACCCGTCACCATGGACGAGATGACGCTGCTCTCCGCCGCCGTCGTCCGCGGCACCACCCGCGCACTCGTCGTCGGCGACCTGCCCTTCGGCTCCTACCAAGAAGGCCCCGTCCAGGCACTCCGCCACGCGACCCGCCTCGTCAAAGAAGCCGGAGTCGGCGCCGTCAAACTCGAAGGCGGCGAACGGTCCCTCCCCCAGACCGAACTGATCGTCCAAGCCGGCATCCCCGTCATGTCCCACCTCGGCCTCACCCCACAATCCGTCAACACCATGGGATACCGGGTCCAGGGCCGGGGCGACGAAGCCGCCCACCGACTGCTCCGCGACGCCAAAGCCGCCCAGGAAGCCGGAGCCTTCGCCGTCGTACTCGAACTCGTCCCCGCCGAACTCGCCGCCGAAGTCACCCGCTCACTCCACATCCCCACCATCGGCATCGGCGCCGGACCCGGCACCGACGCACAAGTCCTCGTCTGGACCGACATGGCGGGCCTCACGAGCGGCAAAGTACCGCGATTCACCAAGCAGTACGCCAACCTCCGCCGCACCCTCGGCGACGCGGCCAAAGCCTTCGCGGACGACGTATCAGGCGGAACGTTCCCCCAGGAAGAACACACGTTTCATTAGTGGCTCGGTTCACCTCCGGGGCGCTTCAGCGGTTTTCATCGGTCGATCGTGCTCGATCGCTCGTACCTCGCGATCTCCGCGCGTTCTCCCTGCTGAAATCCGCGCGCCCCTTCGGCTCACTCGCCCTCTCCAGCGCGAGGGCAGGACGAGGCACCCCGAGGCACGCGGCTTGAGAAGGTTCGCCCGTCCTTTCCGGGAGCCGGGCCCTGAGGGGGTACTCGGTTCCCTCGGACCATCGCGGTAAAGACGACGGCCCGCTGGCCCTCCCCCGCCGGCGGGCCGTCGGGCCGTCCCCGGCCGTGTCGGTGAGCTGTCGGTGACCTGTCGGCGGCGCCCGTCATCGTGGACGGCATGACGCTCATCGACAAGACCCCGGGCGCCGGGGGAATCGCCGTCGAGGTGCGGGGGCTGGTCAAGCACTACGGCACGACCAAGGCCCTCGACGGGGTGGACCTCGACGTCCGCGAAGGCACCGTACTCGGAGTGCTCGGCCCCAACGGCGCCGGAAAGACCACCCTCGTCCGCTGCCTCTCCACCCTGCTGATCCCCGACTCCGGGACCGCCACCGTCGCCGGATACGACGTGGTACGCCAGCCCCGGGCCCTGCGCCGGGTGATCGGACTCACCGGCCAGTACGCCTCCGTGGACGAGAAGCTGCCCGGCTGGGAGAACCTCTACATGATCGGGCGGCTGCTCGATCTGCCCCGCCGCACCGCGCGGCAGCGCGCCGACGAACTCCTGGAGCGGTTCTCCCTCACCGAGGCCGGGCGGCGGGCCACGGCGACGTACTCCGGCGGCATGCGGCGCAGGCTCGATCTGGCCGCCTCCATGGTGGGCCGTCCCACCGTGCTCTATCTCGACGAACCCACCACCGGTCTCGACCCGCGGACCCGCAACGAGGTCTGGGACGAGGTACGGGCCATGGTCGGCGAGGGGACGACCGTGCTGCTGACGACCCAGTACATGGAAGAGGCCGAACAACTCGCCCATGAACTGACCGTGATCGACCGCGGCCGGGTCGTCGCACAAGGCGGGGTGAGCCAGTTGAAGGCCAAGGTCGGCGGCCGGACCCTGGAGATCACCCCGGTGAACCCGGCGGACCTCGCGCCGATGGCCCGGGCGCTCGCCGAAACCGGACTCGATGGGATCAGCGGCTCCACCGTGGCCGCGGGCGGCACCGCCCTGCACGTACCGCTGCTGGCGGACGCCCAGCTCACCGCCGTGATCGCGGTACTCGCCGACCGCGGCTTCGACCTCGCCGACATCGGCACCCAGCTCCCCAGCCTGGACGAGGTGTTCCTCGCCATCACCGGGGCGCCCGCGACCACGGAACCCCACAACGACCGCGACGAAGACAGGGCGGCGGCATGAGCACCAGTACCCGTACGACCCCGGACACCGGCGACGGCCGGGCACCCGCGACAACAAACCCGAACCCACCGAAAGCACAGAACGCGCCGAAAGCGCGGCAGCCCGGCGGAAAGCTTGCGGACGAGGGCCGGATCCCGCTCCGCGCCCACCTCCGGCACATCAGCGCCCTGGTCCGCCGGAACGCCCTCCAGATCAGAAACGATCCGGAGTCGATGTTCGACGTCCTGCTGATGCCGATCGTCTTCACCCTGCTCTTCGTCTACGTCTTCGGCGGCGCGATCTCCGGCAAGGGCAATCAGGACCACTACGTCAACTACGTCGTCCCCGGACTGATGGCCATGATGGGCATGAACGTCGCCATGGCCGTCGGAACCGGCGTCAACGACGACTTCAAGAAGGGGGTGATGGACCGCTTCCGGTCCATGCCGATCGCCCGCTCCTCGGTCCTGATCGCGAAGATCGTCGTCGAGATCGGCCGGATGCTGATCGCGATGCTGATCCTGCTCGGCATGGGCTTCCTGCTCGGGATGGAGGTCAAGACGTCCGTACTGGAAGTCGTGGCCGCCATGGGGCTCTCCCTGCTGTTCGGCGCGTCCCTGATGTGGATCTTCATCCTGCTGGGCATCGCCATGCAGACACCGCAGGCCGTCCAGGGCATGGCGATGATCGTCCTGATGCCGCTCCAGTTCGGCTCGTCGATCTTCGCGCCGCCGGAGACGATGCCCGGCTGGCTGGAGTCGTTCACCGAGTACAACCCGCTGTCGAACCTGGCCGACGCGGCCCGGGCCCTGATCAACGGCGATCCGGTGGCCGAGGCCGTACTGATGACCCTCGGCTGGAGCGTACTGATCACCGCCGTGACCGCGCCGCTCGCCGTCGCCAAGTTCCGCACCAAGAGCTGAACCGGCGGCGACCCGGCCCACCACCGGCCCCGGTACCGCCACCGGACGGCGGTGGTCACAGCCCGGCGGCGGCCTCCTCCACGGAGAGGCCGCCGCCGCTCTCGTACCCGGCGGTGAACGCGGCGTCCCCCGCGACGGCCCGCAGCTCCGCCTCCACGGCCAGCCGGGCGTCCCGCTCCCAGCCCGCCAGCGGCTGCGCCGACCGGGCCGCGTCGGCCGCCGCGAGCAGCCGTACGGCCTCCCCGACACGGGCCGGGTGAACGGCGGCCAGCGCGCCCGCCACCGTCACGGCATGGGTGGCGCGCAACTGCGGGGCCACCGTGGCGCAGAGCGGCTGCTCCGCGGCCCGCAGCGCCCCGACCGCGGCGTCGAGCGCCCCCCGGTGGCGGCCGTCGAGATGGTCGAGCCAGGCGATGTACCCCTGGACCATGCCTTCGAAGACCAGCAGCATGCTGCCGCCGAAGAGGGCCACCACCCCGGTCAGCATCGAACGGGCCTCGTCCCGCCGCCCGGTGCGCCCCAGCCAGAGCCCCAGCAGAATCCGGGAGACCGCGGTCGCCTCGTGGATCCGGTCGCCCTGGGCCGTCACGACCTCGCGGAGGATGGCCTCGCCCCGTACGGCGTCGGGCCCCGCCAGCTCCGTCAGCGCCGCGCCGTACCGGGCCCGCAGCAGGGCGACCTGGCCGTCGGCGCCAATGTGTTCGGCCTGCTCGACGGCGGCCAGGAAGTCCTCCGCCGCTCCGGTGTGATCACCGCGCCGCTCCCGGGCCTCGGCCCGGGACGACAGCGCCTCGGCCGTACCGAAGTCGTCGCCGATCCGGCCGAAGATCTCCAGCGCCTCGTCCGCGTCGGCGAGCGCGTCCCCGGGCCAGGTGGCCCCGTTGGCGACGATCCCGGACCGGGCCTGGAGGGCGAAGGCCAGCCCCCATTCGTCGCCGGAGTTCCGGCACGACTCGACATAGCTGTCGAAGACGATCCGCAGCCGGGGCAGATCGCCGGTCAGCAGGACACCGAAGAACCAGAGGCTGGCGGGGTAGTTGCAGAGCTGGGGCAGCCCGGGCCGGTAGACCTCGGTGATCCGGCGCAGCCTCGCCGACTGCTCGGGCGAGGTCCAGACATCGGCGTCGCGGTGGACGCTGACGGTCCGCAGGACGTCGTTGGCCCGCCGGGCCTCGGCGAGCAGAGCGGGCGGCAGCGGCGGCGGGGCGGCGGTCAGCCGTTCCGGTACGGGCCCGGCGGGGGCGGTACCGGGGGCGAAGGGGTCGGGGCCCAGCTCGCGGGCGGCGGTACTCCAGTGGTAGCTCTCCGTCCTGAGGTCCTTCAACTGCCAGTACCAGGACAGGGACAGCACCAGAACGAGTGTCTCGTGCTCGTCCCGGGCGGCGACGGCCCGGCGGAGCGCGGTCCGCAGATTCTCGTACTCCGCGCCGAAGACCGTGAGGGCGGCGCGCTGGTGGGGGCCGCGCAGCATGGGGTCGGTGGTCCGGGCCAGCTCGCGGTAGTGGACGAGGTGGCGGCGGTGGACGGCGGCGGTCTCCCCGGCCTCGGCGAGCCGTTCGGCGGCGTACTCGGCGACGGTTTCGAGCAGCCGGTAGCGCATCACCGGGCCTTCGGGGAGTTCGCACGGCTCGGCGACCACCAGCGACTTGTCGATCAGGGAGCCGAGGACGGTGAGCGGATCGGCCGTCGGCGGGGCGAGGCCGTCGGGGACACCGGAGACACCGGAGTCGTACGAGCCACCGGGCCGGTCGGAGGCGTACGGCTCGTGGACGCGGTCGGAGTCGTACGGGCCGCCGGGCCGGTCGGAGGCGTACGGGCCGGGTTCTCCGGGGGCGGGTCCGGCGCCGCAGACGGCCTCGGCGGCCAGGGGATCGCAGCCGCCGGCGAAGACGGAGAGTCTGCGCAGGACGGTGCGTTCGTCCCGGTCGAGGAGGTCCCAGGACCAGTCGACCACCGCCCGCAGCGTCTGCTGACGCGGCAACACCGTCCGCGCCCCACCCCTCAGCAACCGGAACCGGT